>NZ_SMKB01000541.1:0-654 GCF_004348575.1 Actinomadura sp. 7K534 | reverse complement strand
CTGCCGACCCCCGCGAGGCCCCGCCGGTCAGTCCGGCAGGCCCTCGCGGAGGTCGATCCGGGCGGCCAGGTCGGCCGCCTTCCGCTTCATGAGGTCCAGGCCGGCCTTGCCCCACGGGCGCGGTTCGCTGTCCACGACGCAGACCGTGCCGAGAACGGTGCCCGTGCGGTCCGTCAGCGGAGCGCCCGCGTAGCTGCGGACCATGAGCTTGTCGACGATCGGGTTCCCGGCGAACCGCGGGTAGTCGAGGACGTCGTCCAGGATCAGCGCCTTGCGCCGGACGACGACGTGCGGGCAGTAGCCGGCGTTGAGGGGGATCCGCAAGTCCAGGATCCCCTCGACGAGGTCGGCGGCGGCGGGCGGCGTGAAGACGCCGGACACGAACTGGTCCTCGCCGATGAGGTTCACGAAGGCCACCGGCGTGGTCGCGAGGCCGGTGAGCTGCTGTGCCTCCAGTGCCAGCTCGTGGGCGAACCTGTCGAACCCGCTCTCCCGCTTCTGCCCCAGCCCGAGTTCGCGCAGCCGCGCCGCCCGCCTGGGCGCCTCGTGGTCGGGCGGCAGCAAGGGCCGGTCGAACAGTTCCGGCGCCTGGTCGCTGAACTGGTGTGTCACGGGAGACCTCCGGGGTGTGGGCGGGGTGTGCGGTGGCGGACG
>NZ_SMKB01000540.1:0-657 GCF_004348575.1 Actinomadura sp. 7K534 | reverse complement strand
TGCCGTGTCGTCACGGCGGCCTGGTCGGCGAGAGTCATCGTCACTGCGCTGTTCGTCCTGTCTCGCCCTGCTTGGTATCAGAAGGACTCGTTCGTCCCTTGTGTCACAGCAGTCTGACAGAGAGGGCGCCGAGACGATGAAGGAGCAGCTGGAGCACCTGCTCACCATGGGCATGTTGCCGAACATCACGATCCAAGTAGTCTTGGCAAGCGGTGAGCACACTGGCAACTCAGGTGACTTCATGATTGCAACGATGGAGGACCGCAGCGAGGTTGCCTACGTCGAGACAGCCATACGCGGCATCGCAACGGACAACCCAGCAGACCTGGCCACTCTGGCGCGAACTCTGATCGAGCTTCGTGCACGAGCACTCACCGAAGATGCCTCGCGCGAGGTCATTAGGAAGGCAATAGAGAAATGGACCTGAGCAACGTTACCTGGCGCCGCAGCAGCCGCAGCACCTCCAGCGGAGGCAACTGCGTCGAACTGGCGGACGCGGCCGGTGCACTGGTGGCGGTGCGCGACAGCAAAGACCCGGCCGGCCCCGTCCTCCTACTGACCCGCGACGCCCTGCGGAACGCCGTCCAGTCCGCCGCCGCCACGCACTGACCGTCCGGCTCCAACTGCCCGCCAGCCCGACCCAGCAAGCAACGGCGA
>NZ_SMKB01000539.1:0-663 GCF_004348575.1 Actinomadura sp. 7K534 | reverse complement strand
GGGTCCTCGGGCTCGGGGCTGGGACGGTCGCGCGGGCCGAATCTCACCTGTCGATCCTGCGCTCAGTTCAAGATCATCGGCAAGTTCATCGGCGGCTTTCCGGCGTGCCGAAGAGGGCGGCGCACAGGGAGTCGAGGCGGTCCGGGCCGTCCTCGGCGGGGAGGACGGTGAGGACGGGCGGTTCCGCCGTGTCGGGGCGGAGGCGGACCGGCACCTCGCGGCTCAGCGGGTCGTCGGTGCCCTGAGCGGCGGCTATGTCGCGCAGGCCCACGGAGACGACCTCGGGGACGTCCACGACCAGGGGTTGTTCTCCGGCGGGGAGTTCGTCCAGCCAGAGGTCGAGGACGCGGCGGGCGAGGCCGTTGAGGAGGCGGCCCCACGGTTCGACCAGGTCGGGTGGGACGTTCTCGGTCTGCAGTTCGGGGAGTCCGAAACGGGCTAGCCCTTTGGTGATGAAGAAGAAGCCATGGGTGCCGGAGGTGTGCGGGAGCAGCATCCAGTCGGTGAGGCGGAAGGAGCCGTCGGGGCCGGGAAGGGAGCGTTCCAGGTGCTCGGGGGCGAGCACTTGCGGGGTGAAGATGTCGATCACCGGGGCGGTCAGGGCGGCGCCTACTGCGCCGGCGACCGCGCGGGCGGACCACTCGTGCGCGGGCGGGCGGCCGG
>NZ_SMKB01000063.1:0-33260 GCF_004348575.1 Actinomadura sp. 7K534 | reverse complement strand
ACCCCAACCCCACCCGCAACTCCCAAAACCACCAGTGCCCGCCTGGCGGGAGCGGGGGTGTGGCGGGAAAGTGGAACAGGTTCTAGTATTTGGGGATGCGGTTCACCTACGCCGAGGCGATGACCGACCCGTCCTATTACCTGCCCCTGGCCAAGGCCGCGGAGGCGGCGGGGTACACGAGCATGGCGGTGGCCGACTCGCTCGCGTATCCGGAGGAGTCCGACTCGGTGTACCCCTATACCGAGGACGGCAGCCGCGAGTTCCTCGAGGACAAGTCGTTCATCGAGACGTTCACGCTGATCGCGGCCATGGGCGCGGTGACGAGCACGATCCGGTTCACCCCGTTCGTACTCAAGCTCCCGGTTCGCCCGCCCGTGCTGGTGGCCAAGCAGGCGACGTCGGTCGCGTGCCTGACCGGCGGGCGGCTCGGGCTCGGCGTCGGCGTCAGTCCGTGGCCCGAGGACTTCGAGGTCATGGGCGTCCCCTGGGAGCGGCGCGGCAAGCGGATGGACGAGGCGATCGACGTCGTGCGGGGCCTCAGCCGGGGCGGGTTCTTCGAGTTCCACGGCGAGTTCTACGACATTCCCGCCATCAAGATCGCGCCGGCGGAGCCGTTCCCGATCCTGGTCGGCGGGCACAGCGACGCGGCGCTGCGCCGCGCCGTGGTCCGCGGCGACGGGTGGATGCACGCCGGCGGGGACGACCTGGACGACATCCTGGCCAGGCTGAACCGCATCCGCGAGGCCGAGGGCAAGGCGGGCGACCCCTTCGAGGTCCACGTGATCTCGCTCGACGCCTACACGCCCGACGGGGTCAGGCGGCTGGAGGACAGGGGCGTCACCGACGTGATCGTCGGATTCCGGATGCCCTACGTCAAGGGCCCCGACACCGAGCCGCTGGCCAAGAAGATCGAGCACCTCGAACGCTTCGCCGAGACGGTCATCGCCAAGGTCGACCGCTGAACGAGAACACGTTACAGTCCGAGCCATGGACGCCATCACCTGGGACGCCCCGGACGCCGACCACCCGGCCCGCCGGGCCGCCCGCGCCTCCATGACGGCCGTGATCGGCGGCCGCAAGGACGACTGGCTGCGGCTGTTCGCCCCGGACGCCCTCGTCGAGGACCCCGTCGGCCCGTCCTTCCTCGACCCGTCCGGCAACGGGCACCGGGGTCACGACGCCATCGGCGCATTCTGGGACGCCTTCGTCTCCACCATCGCCGGCTTCCGCTTCACCATCGCCGACTCCTTCGCCAACGGCGGCTGCTGCGCCAACGTCGCGACCATCACCACCACCATGGCCGACGGCTCCACGATGACCATCGACTGCGTCCTCATCTACACGGTCGACGAGGCGGGCCTCATCACGTCCCTCCGCGCCCACTGGGAGCCCGACCGCGCCATGGCGACGATCACCAAGCCCTGATCAGGCCCACCCGTCGTCCCCGAGGAGCAACTGGGCGATGGTCTGCTCCAGCCGCCGCACCGCCATCGACTCCCCCACGAATCCCCTGACGGCCTGCAGGAACTGCTGGAGGCCGCCCGGATAGTCCAGGCACGTCTGCACGATGGCGAACAGGTCGGCCCGCGCCTCCGCCGACCGCGCCGCGGCCCCGGCGATCTCCTTGGGCAGCGCGCCGACGAGCTGGTCCCGGCCGCGTTCGACGCGGAGCCGGGGGATGTCGAGCAGGTCGTCCACCACGCGGAACAGCTGCACCACCGGGACGTCCGCCGCCATCCGCGGCACCGCGCCGGGCACGCGCGCCGCGCCCGCCTCCCCCGGCACCGCCGGGACCGGGGCCGAGGCCGGCCGGACGAAACGCCCGCCGGGCACCATGATCCATGCCTGGTCGGAGGTCTCCTTCACCTGGACCTCGACCCGGTGGTAGTCACCCGGGTCCACGAGCCCCCGGCCGTGCGACACCACGTCGTCGTACACCCGCTTGGAGACGATCACCGCGATCGCCGTCTCGGCCCGGGCGACCGCCTCCTTCAGCGGCGCCGCGTCCAGCAGCCGGAACGCGTGCGTCAACGCCGTCCCGACGATGCCGCGCCCGTCCCACTCGGCCTCCCCGACGTTGAACGCCACCCGCAGCCGCATCCGCGCCGCGTCGCTCGCCGCCTCGTTGTGGTGCCGCACCTCCGCGCGGAGCCGGTCGACCACCGCCGTCAGCAGCGACTCCACGCCGACGTGCGGCGGAAGGACGACCATCACCCCGTCGCCGCGGTCCTCGTCATACCAGTCGTCCGGCCGCAGTCCCGTGCAGGCGAGGCTGCGCTCAAGCCCGTCGTACATCGCCTTGCGCACCCGGACCCGCACCGGATCGGCGCGGGAGGCGTCGCTGAACCCGGCGATGTCGCACACGAGGAACGAGCACATCCCCCTCGGCCGCCACCGCCCCGAAGCCGGCCGCACGGTCTCCGTCACGGGCACCTCACCGACGCTCTCTGCCAACCCCACTCTCCAAGCATCCGCCGCCCCACGCAACAGAAGTGCGTCACCCGCCACGGTCACCATCGGCCACCCGCGCGGTGGCCCCCGTACATTCGCGGAAAACACACGGCGTGTCCTCATCGAACGTCCCGCATGCAGGGCGTCCAGTCCTTATGATCGTCCCGTCGCGACTAGGCTGATGCCCCTGGACTACAGAGAAAACGCGACACCTTTGCGATTCGCGGGATAAGAGGGGGAGACGGCCGTGCCGGTCACTCATGGCAGCACTTCAGGGTCCACCGATGCCACGGTCCCCTTTATTTCGAGTGTTCCCACGCTCAAGGAACTGACCACGGCGAAGCCCCGCGAGGGATCGCCTTTGAGCCATGCCCTCCACCGCGCCGTGACCGAGCGCCGCAACCCCCGGCCCGTTCCGGCGGGCTTCGACAACCGCCTCTGCTGATGCCCCCTGCCGAGCCCGGCGAATGGCCGTCGCACGGCCTCGACATTCCCGCCCTGGCGGACGGGGGCTGGCGGCCGGTCCCTTTCTCGGAACTCGTGCTGAAGGTCCACGGCCGGTGCAACCTGGCCTGCGACTACTGCTACGTCTTCGAAAGCGCGGACCAGACGTGGCGGGAGCGCCCGGCCGCCATGCCGCCCGAGGTGATCGCAGCCACGGCCGCCAGGCTGGCCGAACACGCCCGGGACCATGACCTTTCGAAGGTGGCGGTCGTCCTCCACGGAGGCGAGCCGCTGCTCGCGGGAAGGACGGCGCTCGCGGCGGCGATCGCGCAGTTCCGCGCGACCGCTCCGCACTCGTGCGAGGTCGAGGTGAGCACCCAGACGAACGGGGTGCTGCTCACCGACCGGATGCTGGCGATGCTGGACGAGCACGACGTGGGCGTGTCGGTCAGCCTCGACGGCGACCGCGCGGCCCACGACCGGCACCGGATCCGCGCCAACGGGCGCGGCAGCCACGCCGAGGTCATGCGCGGGCTGAACCGCCTCGCAGACTCGCACCGAAGGCTCTACCGGGGGCTGCTCTGCACGGTGGACCTCGACAACGACCCGCTCCGGACGTACGAGGCCCTCCTGGAGACCGAGCCGCCGCGCATCGACTTCCTGCTTCCCCACGGCACCTGGACGGTCCCGCCGCCCCGGCGCCCCGTCGATGGCGGCGGCACCCCCTACGCCGACTGGCTCATCGCGGTGTTCGACCGCTGGTACCACGCTCCCCGGAAGGAAACCGGCGTCCGGCTGTTCGAGGAGATCCTCAACATGCTGCTCGGCGGGCAGAGCCGGAGCGAGAACATAGGACTGTCCCCGGTCGCCATGCTGGTCGTCGACACCGACGGGACCCTGCAGCAGGTCGACACGTTGAAAACGTCCTATGCCGGGGCCCCTGAAACCGGCCTCAACGTCTTCGACAACGGTTTCGACGACGCGATGTGGCATCCAGGTGTGGTCGCACGGCAGATCGGCGTCGCGGCGCTGTCACCCACATGCGGAACGTGTGCACTGCGCGACATCTGCGGTGGCGGCGCGTACGCGCATCGCTACAGGAAAGACCACGGCTATCTCAACCCGTCGGTGTACTGCCCGGACCTTATGAAGCTGATCGGCCACATCGGCCGGACCGTCCAGCACGATCTCGCTCTCGCCCAGCCCGCGCAAAGCCACTGACCTCGCCCGACCACCGCCTCAAAGGGCGGTCGGTTCGATATCGCATTCGAGCAGCTCCCCGCTTTCCGCGGCCCGGACATCCGGGTGGTTGCGACCGAGAGCGTGCCTCAGCATTGCCAGCGGCGGGGCGACGTCGCTTTCGCCGTAGCCCATCGCGGCGCGGACATGCCTCAGATTGAGCGTGACCGCCAAGGCATAGGGATGCCGCTCGCCAAGGGAGGCGACCAGCTTCTCCCGTACTTCGGACAGCAGCCGGGCCGCGGCCTCCAGCTCGCCGAGGAGGTAGTAGTCCTTGGCCAGCCCGGCCGAAGCGCACAGCGCGTAGTGATGGTCCGGCCCGAGGACGCCCGCCTGCAGTCTGGACAGCGCGGCCTGGTCGGTTTCCTGCGCCTCGTACACCTCCGCCAGCCGCCGCAGGATGACCGCCCTGTCGACGGCGCAGACGAGCACGAAGGGGTGGTCCTCCTCCATCTCCCGGCGGTAGCGGTCCAGCGCCTCGTCGATGAGCGGCAACGCTTCGGCGGGCCGTCCGGCCGCATTGGCGGCGAGGGCGAGGGCGACCTTGCTGGCCAGCGTGTTCGCGTGCCCCTCACCGAACCGGCGGACATGGGCGGCGAACGTCTCGGTCGCCAGGCGGTGCGCCTCCTGGTACCGCCCGAGTTTCCGCAGCGTGCCGGCGTGACTCATCTTCGCCTGCAGGACCAGGGCGTGCCCGGGGCTGAGGCTCGGCTGCAGGGTGGCCAGGCTCTCGGCCTGCAACTCGCAGGCGCTGTCGTAGCGGCCCAGCGCATGCAGGTCCCGGGCGAGGTTGTGCGTGATGCGGAACCGCTGCCGGTATGCCTGGCCGGATTTCGCCTGCCTGCGCCAGACCTCCTGGTCGATGTCGTGCGCCTTCTGGAACTCGCCCAGAATCCGAAGGTCGAGGACGAGGCTGTTGGCCGCGCGCTGTGTGTCGGCGCCGTCCGGCCCCCAGAGCTGGCTCATGCGCCGCCACGCGGCGTGGTCCAGTTCGTGGGCCCTGCGGAAGTTGCCGAGGAAACGCAGGTCGGCGCTGAAGCCCGTGGCCGCGAGCAAGGTGTTGATGTGGTCGACCCCGAACTTCCGCCGTGTCCGAGTGAGGTTCTCGTCGCTGAGCTTGGCGGCGGCCCGGTTGTCGCCCAGGCTGCGCAGGGCGTTGGCGAGGACGCGGGAGATGTCGAGGACCATGTCGTCGTCGGCTCCGTCGCGCTCCAGCCACCGTTCGAGCGCTATCTCGGCCAGTCTCCGGCTTCCCTCGTACTCTCCCGACATGTAGAGGAAGCTCGCCTGGTCTATGCCCACCAGCCGGATGTCGGGAGAGGCCGACTCCAGCACTCCCGACGGAACGACATGAGGGGTGATCTCGGAACGGCGTTCCCAGGTGGACTCCTCGTCCGGTGGCTCGTCCGGGGTGGCGGCGGCCAGAATCGCATGAACATGCGCCTGGACCCGGCGCCGCTCGTCCTCGCCCAGCCGGTCGTTGAGGATGGCGCGGACGAGCCGGTGGACCTGGAGCGTCGCCGACCCCTCCTCGAAGCGGGCGAGGGAGAAGCGCGCGATCGCGCCCATGGCATCGCGGAGCCTCGCCTCGTCGGCCAGCAACCCCCTCAGTTCGGCGGGCAGCACGGCCGAGGCGCCCGCGGCGAGCAGGTGGCAGGACACCGGCTCGGGGTCGAAGACGGCCCAGAGCTCCAGCAGCGTCCAGGCGACGGGGTCTTCCTCCTGGAGCAGGTCCAGGTTCATGCTCACACCGGCGGCCAGCGGCTCCGGAAGGTCGTCGCCGGACGGGCCGCCCTCGGCGACCTCGATCAGCCTCCGGTCGAACAGCCGCAGATAGTCCTCGACGGTGCCGTCGGTGACGGAGTGCCACGCCGCCGCCTGGTGGACCGCCAGGGGCAGGTCGCCCACGCGCTCGGAGAGCATGTCGGCCTCGGCGTCCGACAGGCGGGGCACCAAGCGCCGCAGCAGGGCGATGCTCTCCCGCCGTTCGAACACGTTGACGTCGACCACGGACGCGTGCCGTTCCCAGCTGCGGTCGCGTGACGTCACCAGGACATGCCGGCCCGGTCCCAGGCCGGGCCCGGGGCCGTCGCCCCCCATCGGGGTCAGCGGAACGACCTGGTCCGGGTCCTGCGCGTTGTCGTAGATGAGCAGCCAGCGGACGTAGGGCCTTCCAACGCGCAGTGCGCGCAGGACTCCGTCGACGGTCTCCTTGATGTCGTCGCTCATCGGCATGCCGAGCTGGCGAGCCAGCAGCGCGAGCGCCGCACGCGCCGAAGTCGTCTGCTCGGCCGGAATCCACCACACCAGGTCGTAGTCGTCGGCGTGCCGGTGGGCGTACTCCACCGCGAGGTTGGACTTGCCTTCCCCTCCCATGCCGGACTCCGAATGCGGGAGGAGCGCCGTCATGCCCTGACGGAGCGCCGTCCCGACCTCCGCGAGCAGCCCGTCACGTCCGACGAAGTCCGGATTGCGGCCGGGCAACGCGCTGCGCGGCACCGGCGCGGGCTCAGTCCCGCCGAACGCGCCGGACGTCGTCGCGGATGGCATGACCACGGGGTCCACGTCCGCCACGTCGGCGGCCGAGGGCGTGTCGGGTCCCGCCTCGCTCGTGAGCCGTCTCGCCATCTCGCGGTACGGCCCGCCGAGGCCCACCAGTGCCTGCGCCGCGACCTGCGCGAACGGCAGGTCCGGCGGGAGTTGCGCCTCGCCCCGCTGGACCGCCGCGAGGAACGCCGGAAAGTCCAGGGACGAGCCGAGGCGGTCGCGGACGACGCCCCACACCGCCCGCAGCACCTGGTAGACCTCCCGCCTGCGCAGCCCCTGGAGCAGGATCTCCCGTACCCCGTCGTGGAACTCGTAGACGATCTCCTCCTCGCCGCCGTCGGCCGGCAGGCCGACCAGGCGCAGCATCCCGCTGAGAAAGACCTCCGCTAGGTCGGCCGACGTGGAGGACGGCAGCATCGCCTGCTGGACCAGGCGCATGATGGGCAGCCGCAACGGAGCGGCCGCGAAGAACGTGGCGAGCTTGAACGCCGCCGGTGACGAGGAGGCGCGGAACTGCTTGACCCGCTTCTCCGCCGAGATGGCGTCGGTGCCCGCTTCGGCGGCCGGCGGGTACACCACCGGCCGGCCGGTGAACAGCGCGGCGCCCATGATGTCCCCGCCGCCGCGGGCGACCATCTCCGCCCAGGACCGCAGCCAGCGTTCGCTGAGCTCGACCACCGGAATCGGGATGCCCAGCGGACGGTCGTCGGGCAACTGCGGCGGCGTCCGCGTCACGGTCAGCTGCTCGTTGACCACCGCAGGCCCGGACGCGCCGAAGCGCACCGGCTCGATGGCCGCGGCGGTCCGCCACCAAAGGCGCTGGGGCAGCGGCTGAGCGATCGCGACGGTCCCGGCGCGGCCCCACCGGTCGAGCAGCGCGGCGGCCCGGCCGTCCTGCCATGCCGCCCCGAGGCAGTCGCTGACGACCAGGATGAGGCGCCGGTGCGTCGGGTCGGCCAGCTCGTCGGGGTCGCGGTCGGCGCCGACCCCGAACGCGGAGCCCGTGCGAAGGGAGAGCCGGCGCGCGCCCGAGTCCAGGTACCAGGTCCGCATGTCACGGAACGCTCCGAGATGCTGCAGCAGCATCCGCAGCTCCTCGACCGTCTGCTGCCAGACGACCATCGAGGAGCCGACGTCCGCGATCAGCGCGAGGTCGTGCCGGCGTTCCATGGCCGGCACCATGACGGGTTCGCACACCCCCGTCTCGGCGATGCGCTGCGCGGTCGCCGCCTCGTCGAGATGCCGGCGGGTCAGCGACGGGACCGTCGCGCGCAGCGGACGCAGCGCCCGGGACAGCGCGAGGGCCTGCGAGATCGCCGGGATCGCGGGCATGCGAACCGGGAAGGCGGTGGCGGGCACATCCTGCTCCGCCAGGTAGAGACCCGCTTCCACCGCCCGCGGCGGCGACGACTCGGGCTCCGGCACCGCCGACTGCTCGGACGGACGAGCGGGCGGCGTGCCCGGCCCGGAGGATCCGCCCTCGTCCGGTTCCCCGAGGCCGTCCGCCGGCCGATGGGCGGAGCCCTCGTGCGCCCGGAACCAGTCGGCCAGCCAGAGCGCGTCCGCAAGCTCCTTCGCCGTGGGTTCCGGGTCGAGCGCCCGCAGGGACTCGACCAGCCGTTCGATCATCCCGCGCCGGGCCGCTCGATCGGGCGGAGCACGGTTTCGAGGATCTCGTCCAGCTTGGTCTCGGGCGGCCTGCTCCCGGAGGTCGCCAGGTAGACGGCGTTGAGCAACTGGTCCGTGGCGAGCGCTCCCTCGGCGCGGCGGGCCAGGAAGTGCTCGATGAGCCGGTCGCTCGCCGCCCTGGCGTCCGCGCCGAGATGTGCCTCGATTATCTCGGCGAGCCGTTCCCGGCCGGGCGGCTCGATCAGCAGCCGGACGCACCGGCGCAGGAACGCGGGCGGGAACTCGCGCTCCCCGTTGCTGGTGATGATCACGATGGGGAAGTTCCCGCACCGCACCTCACCGCGGTCGATCGGCACCCGCGGGCCGCCGTCCGCGGTCATCACGTTGATCCGCGACTGCTCCTCCGGGAGCCGCTGCAGTTCGAGGACGGTGAACCGGCCCTCCTCGAACACGTTGAGCAGGTCGTTCGGCAGATCGATGTTGCTCTTGTCCAGTTCGTCGATGAGCAGGACACGGGGCAGCTCACCGGGCAGCAGCGCCGTGCCGAGCGGGCCTAGTCGGATGTAGCGGCCGATGTCGGGCGGCTCGGCCGTGTCCGCCCGGCCGCCCGCGCCGCGCAGGCTCGTCTCGTGCAGCCGGCCGATCGCGTCGTAGTCGTAGAGCCCGGTCTGGAGCGTGGTGTTACTGGTGATCGGCCAGTAGAGGACCGAACCGAGCCCGAGTTCGTAGGCGACGTTGTAGGCGAGCGTGGACTTCCCGGACCCCGGCTTGCCCGTCACCAGCAACGGGCGCCGCAGCAGGATGGCCGCGTTCACCCGGTCTATGACCGATTCGTCCGGCCGGTAGGAGATCGCCTGCTGCAGATCACGCTCCCGGCGCCCGCCGGCCCCGTTCGCCGGGCTGAACCGGCGCCATGGCGGAGGCGGCGGTAGCCGCCGCACCCGGTCGTGCGGCCGGCTGTCGCCGCGATAGATGCGCCAGTCACCGGCCGGTCCGCTGGTCTCTGGTTCTGTCGTCATGGACGCCTTCCGGAAGTGCGGGGTGCTAAGCGGGGGGTCGGAGCCGCACGTACGGCTCGGGAATGCGGTCGGCATCGTCGAACACGAGGGTCAGGTGCAGGCCGAGGTGCCCGGCTCCGGCGCCTTCGCGTCCACCGGAGAGCGCCTGCCTGCGAAGTTCCATCGTCCGGCGCGGCAGCTTCATCAGGTCCGCCGCGAGAAGGTCCTTGACCTCCCTGGCGAACTTGGCGGGATCGCGCCCGTCCCGGCACCAGGCGACGACGGGGATGCCGGCGACCAGCCCGACCCAGTGCTCGTCCGTCTCGTCCTCCCCGCACGCCCACGGCGGGAAGGCCAGCGCGAGGACGGCCTTGGACGCGTCCGACAGATGGGAGAACAACTCCTCCCTGCCGAACTCGCCCCGGCTGGCCACCAGGCAGACCGGGGCGTCCACCGAATTGCCGGACAGCCATTCCCACTTGTGCCGCCAGTCGGGGTGGACCGCGACAAGACGCATCCGTTCGAGGCTCCGCACGACCACCGGGTAGCGGATGCCGATGCGGTGCTCGACGCCGGCGATGCTGATCTTCTCCTGCTCGAACGGATGGTCCAGCAGCGCGCGGGGCAGGACGAACTCGATGGTGAGGTCGGGGCTGCGCCGGCCGATCACCAGGCTCTCCGAGGTCAGCAGCCGCTCCAGCAACTCGGGGATCCGGCCGAGCGGCAAGGCCTCGTCGCTGCACTGCAGGGTGCTTCCCGGCTCACGACCGACCTGGAGCCACGCGGTCACCAAGTACCTGTCCTTCTCGAGCGCGTCGGGCATGCACTCGATGATCAGGTAGTTCTCGGACGGTTCGGGCTCCTTCCGCGCCTCCAGTGAGGCACGGCGGCTCTGGAAAAGCGAACCGTCCAGCCCCTGCGCCACGGCCTGGCGATGCACCCAGCCGCGGAACGCGGGCGCCGTCGAGTATCCGGCTTCTTCGGCGAGATCGCTGACGAACCGGAGCAGGGGCGGCGCACCGTCGGCGTCGGCGGGCATCTCCTCCAGCAGGGCGACGACGTCGTGGAGGCTGCGGAACTCGCGGTCGAGCGACGGCCAGGCCGGCCCGACCGCCCGCCGGTAGAGCATCGGGAACCTGCCGAGGTGCGTCAGGCCCGGATCCACGCGCTCCAGCCACGTGATCAGTTCATGAAGTTCGCGTCGATCGTCCTGGTTCAGCCAGGGCTCGGGGAGCAGCTCGGCGACGAGTTCCTCCAGCGCCCGCACCGACAGGCTCTTCGGGTAGAAGGTCTGCAGGATACGGACCAGTGCCTGCGCCGCCCCCGGATAGTTGAGGAGGGCATCGACCAGCGCCCAGACATCGAGCATGTCCTTGTCGTGATGGACGTAATCCAAGCGGTGCCCGAGGTCGCGCTCCAGCGCCGACAGGTGAAGGGCTCGTTCCCGCCCGACCCTCATCGCGTCGATGCGCAGGATCGCCTCGACGAGCCGATGCTGATCCTCGACATTCAGCGACGTGATCAAACGCTCCGCCTCCGACCGAAGGATGACCGACGATAATTACGGTCGAGTTCGACGCGGAAAGCCTACCTCCGTCGCATGCGCCGAGCGGATGACAACGCGTCAAGTCGGAAGCGACCGGAATTGGCCGTGACCAATGTGTCACCTCACACAGTCTCTACGACGCCGATGTGGCATCGAAGACCATGAAGAGAGTTCGGAAGAGCGTGTTACAGGTCAGCACCCACCGGTACCGCTTGCCTCGCCGCGAGACCGCTTTCATCCGCCTGCTGCGTTCCCTCCTTCGCGGGCGGCCCTTCATCGGGCTGAGGCGGATACCGAACCAGGGCGAGGAAGCTGATCACGATCAGGCAGAACGCGCCGGCCACGAGCACCGCGGTGACCCGGGTGCCGAGAACGGTGATGATATAACCGCCGAGGCCCGCGCCGAGCGTTACCGCGCCGGTCGTCAGGAACTGGCTGGCACCTTCGACTCGGCCCAGGACATAGCTTGGAACGACTCTTCCCTGGTACACCGCCAGGGACACATTGATGTAAGCCCCCATGAAACTACAGAGACCCCAGGCGCATATGCCGACCAGCGGATTCGGAACACACGCGACGACCAGCAGGAGCGGAAGCCAGGCCAGGACGCAGTATTTGACCGTCACCGGCGGCGTCAGGCGCCGTACCGCACGGGGAGCCGTCAGCGCTCCGAGAAATCCACTGAATCCCGACGTTGCCAGCATCGCACCAATGACCGATCCGGAATGCTGCCGGCGTTCGGCTTCGACCACGAGCAACAGGATGACGATCTGAAACCCGATATTCGCCGCTGCGCAAGCACCAAGAGAAACGGACATGAACTTATCGCGAGATATCCAGTGAAACCCTTCCCTGAATGACTTGATCACCCTCTTCCTGGAAACCATCCACGGCTTCTTGGTCGACTTCGAAGATTGAAGAGACCTGGTCTTCAAGCACAACAGCGAAACAACGGACACGAGAGACGTCACCGCGTCCAGGATGTAAGGAGAAACACGACCGAGGGAGAACAGCACACCGCCGACCGGGCGTCCGAGCACCACCGCCAGATGATGTCGGGCCTCGCTCATGCCCATGGCGTTCTCGGCCTCACCGTCGGGCACCACATACCGAACTGCGGCGAGTTCCGCAATCCGAAAGAAGACCGAGCAGGAGCCGTCGATCACCGCCGCCCCGATGAGCAGTTTCCAGGGCTCGTCGAAGACGCATAGGCCGATGACCAGAGCGATCGAGTTGACCACCCGGATCGCCTGGCTGACCAGCATGATCAGCCATCGGTCGTAGCGGTCGACGAGCAGGCCGACCGGCACGTGGAGGAAGAGGCCGGGCAACGTGCTCGCCGCGGCCACCCAGCCCGCCACGATCGGCGAGTCCGTCAACGCCAGGGCGAGGAGCGGATTGGCAGCGGCCGCGCTGAGCGTACCCAGCTGCGAAAATGCCGAGCCACTGAGTAAGAGGCGAAAGTCACGACGCCAGTCGGCTTCGGCCTGACTGCTGCTTCCGGTTCCCCCGCCACCATTCCGAGGGCTCAATTCCGGTGAGGTGGCGGTCACCTTCTGACTTCTCCTCGTTCCGGACGGTGGTCATCGCTCCGGCCCTGCCAGACATCGGCAGCTCACTATCGACATGCCCAGACCGGTGCGACACAGCTTCAGACTGGATACAAGGTTTAACCAGGACTCGCCAAAATTCCCGTCCGTCACCCTGGCAGGCAGACGGGGAGCGAGGCCCCGGCCGAGCAGGAATCTTAGCAGCAGCGGTGACAATGCACAGGCGACGGCGCAATTCGCCACTCAATCATCAGTCGCCAATAGCCAAACAGCCCAGAATGGGACGAAGGCCCTAACAACCTTCAATATTCTCTCCGGGTGCACACAAGGTGGACTCGCCCCCACACGACCCATTCCACGAGTGCGTGGCAGCGAATGTCACTTCCAGGCGATGCCGGACACGTCTCGCTTGACGTCGAGCGCTTCGCGGTTGGTGCTGTCCCGGCCGAGAACGTCTTCCAGAACCGCTTTGGCGGCGCGTGTCCGTCCGGACTGCCAGAGCGCCCGCCCGAGGGCGGTCTGGATCGACAACTCGTGCGGGAGCCGGCTGGCCGCCCCGCGGAGCTGCTGCACGGCCTCCTTGGAATCATGCATCAGGAGAATCCGGCCGATTCCGGTCAGAAGCCAGCCCACAGCGGCGTTGTCCGGGATGGCTTCGAAGATCGCTGCGGCCTCTCGGTAGCGGGTGACGGCCGTCTGCAGGTCGCCACGCTCGTAAGCGATGTCGCCGAGGAAGCTGGTGGCGTCGGCGCACGTCCGGAAGTCATCTTCGCCACATGTCCGCTTGGCGGCTTCCGCATGGCGGCGAGCGAGCTCGAAATCGCCACCCGACAGCGCTCTCTGCGCTTGACGGAGGCGTGCCGAAGGTTCGGGCCGGTAGGGGGAGGGAACGGGGCCCTCGTCGAACTGTCCGATCGGTTCGATGAGCCTGGGATCCAGCAGCTCGTAGTACAGGTTTCCGTCCCGGATCCGGCCGCGGATGAGATGGGAGTCCTGGACCGCCTCGACGACCGCCCGGGGCACGCCTTCGCACGCACGGGCCGCGGAGACGCCCGCGCGTCCCTGCGGCCCGCCGAAGACCGAACGGAACCAGGAGAGGAGGCTCCCCACCGGGAGGCTGTGATCGGCCGCGATCGTGGAAAGGCTCTGCAAGCAGAGATGCTTCAGGACGACGTTCACCTCGGCGCGCAGCCGTTCCGCGCCGATCTCGGTGTCGCCGGGGAGTCGCGCCCAGAGACTCCCGAGCGAGAGCTTGAGCAGAACCGGTTGGATTCGCGAGGTGGTCTGTTCGACACCGCTGCCCCGCACCGTCCGGAGTTCCCTCACCAGAGCTTCCGGGATGACCGCGCCGGATCGTCGGGCGAAAGGGAACGGCGCCGCTGCGATCTCGCGTGCCGCTTCGGGTTTCAGGGGTTCGAGGGAGTAGACCGCGGGTGGCGCCTGGCCCAGCCGCTCGCCGAGCTCTACCGCCTCGGCGAGCGCGTCGTCGCGTACGACGAGCAGCAGGTGCAGGTCGGGCACCTGGTCCATGGCCGTCGCCAGATCGTCCAGGAAGCGCTGTCGGTGCTGTTCGTGTCGGTCGGACCTGCGCGCAAGCATCTCCACGCCGTCGATGGCCCCGAGCAACGGCAACGGCTCGCCGAACCGGTCCATGCGACGATTCCTGCGCAGGAACCTCGCTATCTGCAGTTCAGAGATATGGACCGGTGATGCGCGCGGGTACCACGCGGTGAGCACGGCCAGCCGGAACGGGTTGTACTCGGCCAGGGCGGCCACGGGAAACGGCGGCCGGTGCGCCAGGTGCGCGATGGGGAGCACATCCGCCCCCTCGGCCCTCAGGGATGGAGCGGCGCCCGCGCACAGCAACGAGGTCTTGCCAATGCCGGCACCTCCGTGGAGGACCACGAGCCGGTTGTTCTTCCACATTCCGGCGACATCACGAGCTTCCTCGGCCCGGCCGTGGAAGTCCTCGTGATCGTGCTCATCGAGCGGGCGCATGCCGACGAGGGGACTCCGCGGACCGAGAGGCGGCAGCGCAATCATCGTTCCGTCCCGTGAGCAGGCACTCACTGAAGATGGTGCCGGGCCGGCTCTCCCCGAGAGTAGCGCATGGTCACTCGAAACTCCCTGGGGATGCTACGAGTACCCATTTCTGGACCCGGCCCGAAAAGCGCGAGCCGGTCGACCATAATTCACTGCAGGGCCGGCCGAGATCGTCTTCAGCGCGTCCGCACCCCGCCACTGAGCGGAGTGCTCTCGCTCCCCGGGCTGTGCGAGCAATTATTGTCGAACGAGCGTCCGAGCGAACCCGGCCTCGCCAGCTCTTTGTGCAGTCGCCTGACGCCGGGACTCTGAGCGGCCGAGCCTCCCAGCGGGACGTCTCTCTCGGACAGTTGGAAGTCGGGCTTCAGCATCGACCTCTCCCTGGTGTCGGTACCACTTTCGCGCTCATCCCTGGTCGAGTCGAGCCTTACCTTCGACCACTGCCATGGTGGCAGAAGGCAGCCCGCAGCACCAGATGCCGACAACTCGATTGAATCGGTCCAGGCAAGAAACGAGAATCAATGAAGACCGAAACCAATCACCGAGTCAGTGGCATCTGACACATATCTAAATCGCCGACTTCAATATACTGTCTTGGGTGGTGTATTTGCTTGACTACGACGTGATCCAGCCTGTCCACCGGCACTGGCGTGAAACAAGGGGATCGAGTGATCAGAACGCAGCCCAACTCATCACCCAAGATTCCCCAGGTCTGGGGGAAGATCCCTCCGCGGAACAAGAACTTCACCGGCCGCACGGATCTACTCGAACGGCTGCACGCCGGTCTGGGCGGCCGGGTCACCGCGGTGCTCCCGCACGCATTGCACGGTCTCGGCGGAGTGGGCAAGACGATGATGGCGGTGGAGTATGCCCACCGCTATCAGTCTGACTACGACCTGATCTGGTGGATCCCGGCGGACCAGCCCGTCCTGGTGCGATCTTCGCTCGCGAGCCTGGCAGCGCCCTTGGGCCTGCCGTCGGCATCGGTGAGCGGCGTCGAGGAGGCGGCCAACGCCGTGCTGGAGGCGCTGCGGCGAGGTGATCCCTTCACCAACTGGCTGCTCATCTTCGACAACGCCGACGAGCCCGAGGAACTGACCGACATCCTCCCGCAGGGACCCGGCCACGTACTGATCACGTCGCGCAACCACCGTTGGGCGGGCGTGGTCGACGCCGTTCCGATCGACGTCTTCACCCGCAAGGAGAGCGTCGAGTTCCTCACCAGACGCGTACCCAGGGGAATCACTCCGGAGGACGCGGACCGGCTCGCCGAGGAACTGGGGGACCTGCCCCTCGCTTTGGAGCAGGCGGGCGCGCTGCACACCGAGACCGGCATCGCGGTAACCGAATACCTACGGCTCCTTGCGGAGCGCACCAGCCAACTCCTCTCGCAAGGACGGCCGAGCGAGTATCCCGCGTCGATGACGGCAGCCTGGGCGCTTTCGGTCGCCAGCCTTGAAGAGAAGCTGCCCGAGGCACTGGTTCTACTTCGCTACTGTGCGTTCTTCGGTCCGGAGCCGATCCCGCGAGATGCGTTCATCAAAGTCGTACCCGGTCTGAGCCCTCAACTGGCGGAGCTCATCGCGGACCCGATCCGGCTCGGCCGGGCCATCGCCGAACTCGGACGGTTCGCCCTCGCCAGACTGGACCTTCCCGCCAGGACGATGCAGGTGCACCGGCTGATTCAGGCTCTCGTCCGCGAGGAGTTGCCGGCGGCCGAGCATGAGCGGCTGCGCCATGAGGTGCACCTGCTGCTGGCGAACTACGCACCGCCCAACCCGAGAGAATCCACCAATTGGGACACCTATCTCAATGCTCTCGGGCATATTGGCCCCTCCAAGGTGGCGGCTTGCCAAGAATCGTCAGTGCGCAAGCTGGCGATCAACATGATCTCCTTTTTGTCCGCCTCGGCAGATTTTGGATCGGCCAGAGCCTTCGCGCAGTCGTTCATTGACGAGTGGTCGTCGGCTTCCGGCGCCGACCACGAGGAAGTCCTGACGATGAGGGTGGAGATGGGCAACCTCCTGCGCGAGCTAGGCCGGTACGACGAGGCCGCGCGCAGCAACCTGGAAACGCTCCAGGCGGCCGAGAAGTCCCTTGGCCCCGACCACGACGTGACCCTGCGCGCCCTGCGCGGCCGAGCAGCGGACCTGAGGGCCAGCGGCGACTTCTGGCAGGCGCACGATATCGACGAGGAGGTTCTGCGCCGTTTCGAAACGGCTTCCTCTGCAAGGGATTGGAACATTTGGCGCGCCGTCAACAGCGTCGCGCTCGATCATGGCCTCAAGAGCGACTACCTGAAGGCGCGAGCACTTCTCGAACAGGCGATCCGCGAAATTCGAGCAAGTGGCGCGGTGTCCACCGACCCCGCCTCCTACCTCAATATCCTCACTGGCCTGGCGCGAACCGTGCGGCTCGGCGGGGATTATTCGGAGGCCTGTGACCTGGGCGAGGACGCCTATGCCTACGCCATTGAGCAATTGGGCCCCGAACACGCCTGGACGCTGCGCACCGGGAAGGACCTTTCCATCGCCTGGCGCCGGGCGGGCGACTACGACCGCGCCATGGAGTTGGCCGAAGAAATTCACCAGCGTTATGTAAGGACCCTCGGCCTCGACCATCCCGACACGCTGGCGGCCGCGATCTGCCTGTCGAACATCCAGCGCACCGTAGGCCAGTTCCAGGAGGCCATGGGGCTCGCGGACGACACCGTCCGCCGTTATCCGCGCGTCTACATCACCGAGCACCCGTACAACCACGCCTGTGCGGGAAACCTGGCCATCCTGCGCCGGATCACCGGTGACCCGGAGATCGCGCGTAAGATCAACGAGGATGCTCTGGCGGGGTCGGAACCGAAGCTGGGCCGCGACCACCACTACTCCCTCACCGTCGCCGTCAACCTGGCCAGCGACCTGGCGGCGCTAGGCGAGATGGAGTCGGCGTACCGGCTCTCCGCCGGCAGTCTGCGGCGGCTCACAGCGCTGCTGGGCGAGGACCACCCGACGACCCTCCTGGCGGCGGCGAACACGGTGGCGAATCTCCGGGACCTCGGAAGGGACGACGAGGCCGCGGAGTTGTTCGCCGCCACCGAGGAGCGCTACCGCCGCACCCTCACGCTCGACCACCCCGACGCACGAGTGTTCTTCGAAGGACGCCGTCTGGACGCCGACTTCGACCCGCCACCGATCTAAGCGGCTCAGCCGACCGGGGCCGGGGACTCGACCGCCACGAGGCCCAGGTCCCGGCCGAGCACGTCCCGGATGTGGCTGATCAGCTTGTAAAGGTCGTGGCAGAACACCGACGGGTTGCGAAAGCCCGTACCCGACCGGTACCGATGCGGGTACAGGCCGCCGCCGCAGACCTCGTGCGCCGCGCAGGCCAGACACTCGTCCGACAGCGCCCGCCGGCCGATCTGCCGGGCGACGACGGACGGCAGCGACAGCACCGTGTCGAAGGGATCGCGCGACACGTGCAGCCGCGTGCCCGCAGCCCCGTCATAAGCCGACTTCAAGGAATCGACCTGTTCGATCTCGCCGTTGGTCTCCACCACGGCAATCGCCACCGGAGACAGCCCAACGGCTTCGCTGGCCGACATCCGGCCGAACAGCAGCCTGATGATCTCGCTGAACAGCCGGATGCGCACCACGTCCGCCTCTCTGGCGTACCAGCGGTCGAAGATGGCGATGAGCCAGTCCCCGTAGGGCGTCGACTCGTCCGGTGGACGTCCCGGAGGTGGCGTGTCCCAGTTTCCGTGCGGGAGCAGGAAATCCATCTCCAGCGGCGCGAACGCCAGGAGCGACTCGTACGTGGTGATGGGGTCATTGCGCAGTTCGATGGTGCTCAACAGGCCACCGAACAGATGCCGGTATTTCGGGTGGGTGAGGCGCTCTAGGCCGCCCACCACATCGCGGTAACTGCCGCGGCCGTCGGGGCGCCGCCGGTGCAGGTCGTGCCCCTCCTCGTCGCCGTCCACGCTCACGCCGACGGAAACGCCGTACTCCGCGAACAGGTCCAGGTATAAGTCGTCGAGCAGGACACCGTTCGTCTGGACGCTGAAGCCGACGCCCACGTCCGACCCGCCGGCGCCCAGAATCGTCTCGATCGCGTACCGCAGATGTTCGACGCCGGCCAGCAGCGGCTCACCGCCGTGCAGGACGACCTGGATATCCGTGAGCCGATTCGCCCGGGCGTGCTCCCCAATGCGCTGCGCCGTCCATTCGAGGACCTGCCGCGACATCCGCCGGGGCTGCCTTCGCCAGCCCTGGTCGGCCATCTCGTACATGTAGCAGTAGTCGCACGCGAGGTTGCACCTGCTGTGCACCTTGAGGATGAAGTCGCGGATCGGCGTGGGGCGCCAGCCGCCTTCCAGGAGACTCCGGACGTCCAGGGCGCCCGGCCACTCCGTCGCCTTGCCGGGCTCGTCTCCGTGGACGCCCACCTGCTGACCCCCCACCGAGATCAAGACACGGCACTGCGGCTCTATTCGTACTGATATGTCTGGTTTGCAAGATCAATAAACGCGCTCATCCACCCTTGCTGAGGGCCCAGCGCTCATGGTCCCGCCACACCCCGTCGATCTTGATGAACTCGGGCGAGAACCCCTCCCTGCGGAAGCCGAGGCGCTCGACGAGCCCGATGGACGCCGCGTTCCCCGGCTGGATATCCGCCTCGACCCGATGAAGCTCCAAGTGCTCGAACGCGTACCTGACCGCCAAGCCGACCCCTTCCGTCAGGTAACCGCGCCCGACATAAGGGAGAAAGGCCGCATACCCCAGCACCCCGCGCTGATACGGGCCGCGCACGATCCCGTTGATGTTGACGATCCCGGCGATGTCTCCCCCTTCACGCAGGCACACCACCATTCCGACCGCGGCCACCTGGTCGAACCGCGCCAGATAAGCGTCGAACTCCTTGGCGGACACCGGCAGGTTCACCCAAGGCCGGTGGAACCCGTAGCTCATTTCCGCCAGCTCGACGAACCGCTCCCGATCCTCCGCCTCCACCCGCCGAACGGCAACCCGCGTCCCCACCCGCAACGTCACGCTCACCCAGGAAATCTACGCTGGGAAGAGTTGCGAAGAGAAGCCGCCCTGAAGCTGTTCACCCGGCCACCGACGGCAGACCCGCAACCCGAACGGCAGAAGGTCAGGTCGCGGAGAGCAGCGCATCGGCCAGGTTCTCGCCGGGCCGCGTACCCGGCGGAATGGCGAAGACGGCGCTGCCGGTGTGCTCGATGAAGGCGTTGAGCCGGTCGGACTCGGCCAGCTTGCGCTGCGTGCGGACGAACTCTCCGGGGTCGCTCATGTATGCGCAGAACAAGAGGCCGCTGTCGTAGGCGTCGTGGCCCCCGCCGGAATGCACGGGCATGTCCTCGCCGTGGTCGTGGTCCGCGTCCTTGCCGTGATGGTGGTCGGCGACCGGTTCCCTGTTGCCCTGGAAGCCGTAGTCGTAGTTGTACGAGCGGCGCAGCATCGGGACGTCGCGTACCAGCGCCACGTGGGAGTCGGCGAGGATCAGAGGCTCGCCGTCCGGCCCCTTCTTGCCGAAGTCGGGCTCGCTGAACTCGTGCCCGCCACTGAGCGGGGCCCCGTCGCTCCGGCGCCGCCCGATCGTCCGGTCCTGCGTGAGCGCGGTCGAGGTGTCCCACTTCGGCAGGTTCATGCGGATCTTGCGGAATACCAGGTAGGTGCCGCCGGAGAACCAGACCGGCTCATCGGCGTCCGACCAGACGGCACGGTCGAACTCGGCGGTGCCGACGCGGGGGTTGGTGGTGCCGTCCGGGTGGCCGAACAGGTTGCGCGGTGTGGCGTCGCCGAACGCCCCCAGAAAACCCTGCTGGCTCCACTGCAACCGGGCCAGGCCCGGAGCGCGGCTGCGCAGGGTGCGGAAGGCCCGGCTGACCGTCTGGAGGTCGTCGCCGCAGACCTGGACGAAAAGCTCCCCGCCGCTCCAAGCCTTCTCCAGCCGGTCGCCGCGGAAGCCGGGAAGTGGCGCCAGCCGCCGGGGCCGCGCCCCTTCTCGTCCGATCCGCTCGAAGAGGTCCGGCCCCAGGCCGAAGGTGACGGTCAGCCGGGAGGGTTCCAGATCATCGGCGACACCGGAGTCCGCCGGCACCTCCGGCCGGGCGAACGGCATGGGACCGGGCGGGAGCCCCCGCGTGAGGCGTTCTGCGGCCACCGTCCACCCTTCGGTGAGCCGCCGGAAAGCGTCCACGGTCTGCTCGGTGGACAGGCGCTCGCCTTTCACCGGGTGGGTGGTCTCCAGGTTGAACGCCGCGAAAAGCGCGTACCGCTGCTGCGCGGTGGTGATGCCGGCCTGGTGAGCGCCGTGGAAGGGCTCGATGCGCGCCCCGGCCTGTGCCGGACGCGGTGCCGGCGCGGCCTCGCGACCGCCGGCGACCAGCGCACCACCCGTCGCCGCCGCACCCGCGGTCGCAGCGAACGCGGCGATCGCACCGCGCCGCGAGAAGCGATGGCCTGATTCCTTGGACACGAGTACCCCCGAAACAGATCGAGAACCTTCAGGTAGCCTGAAGCCTATAGCCAGCTTCAGGCACCCTGAAGGTGGGGCCGCACGAAGGGAGAAAAGTGCCGGTCTCGCGCCAGATCAGGAGGTGGCCCGGCCCTCAAACGCGGCGCGCACCGCCTCACCGAGCCCACGATGGACGGGGTTCGCGTCCGCGCCGAACATGCGATCGTCGACGGCGGCCACCGCCCGCTCCGCCTCGGCCAGCAGGCGGGCACCGCTGGGCGTGAGCTCGATCGTCGAAGCCGACCCGGCACGGGCGTTATGGTCGCGGACGAGTCCCGCGGCGGCGAGCGCCTTGACCGCGCCGTGCACGCTCTGCACGGTGATCCCCGACATACGCGCCAGGTCGCTGAACGACGTCCCCGGCATGGTGGCGATATGGCCCAGCAGCCCGAGCCTGGCGACCGTGAGCCCCAGCGGCCCGAGGGCGTCGGTGAGTTCGGCCTCGATCCGGCGCGCCAGTGACAGCACGAAGATCGACGTGCTGGTGACCGGCGGACCGGAACGGCCATTGTCGGTGGTCACCCCACCAGTGTTCCCCATACCACCACCCCACGTTTCGCCCAGGCCCAACTCCCCAAAGGCCCCGCGGAGGTGCACCAGGCGTGCCGCGAGCCCCCCCCGACCGAAGGACTCCAGGTCGCGCCCGAACGCACAAGTCAAGCCTCGAACTCCCCAGCGGACATCGGCAGGTGAGAGGGCCCGGAGCTCATCTCGCCCAACCCGGCCCGACGAATGATCGGACGCAACGACCGCCTGTTCCCCACCGGATACCTTCACCGCATCACCAAGGCACGCTTGGACATCGTCCCCGACGAGATCGACAGCGGCCACACCCCGGCACTGAGCCGCCCCCAAGTCCTAGCCGACCGTCTCGAGTCGTACGCCGCCGAACTCGGACTAACCGGCGACCAAACAAAATGACGTCCACGGCCCGCTACGACGCTGAACGACAGCCCCACACCGAGGTGCTGCACCGAACAGCCGAACGTCCAGCCGCACGCGCCACGCTGAGCAGCCCTCGGGGTGGACATCTCGGCACCCGCACCGGGGACGCGACGCCGTCGAAAAAGATGCGCGCTCACCTAGCCGACAGGGTGACAAGCGCTACAACCCCCACGACAGCACGCCACACCCTAGGGAAAGGTGCGCGTACCCCAGCCGACAAGGGGCGAGGGGCGCAGCCCAACATCGCCACGCCACACCAAAGTGAAGGTGCGAGCGCGTACCTCAGCCGACAAGAGACGTGAGGGCGCCGTCCCCGACCACCTTAAGAGAAGACGCGCGCGTACCTCAGCCCGCGAGGGACGAGGGGCGCAGCCCCGCGCACGAACAGGAGCGACGGCTTGGCGGAGGGTGTGCGCGTGGGTTAGCCGAGGAGGGGCGTGGGGGCGGAGCCCCCACATCGGGGGTCTGGGGGTCGCCCCCCAGAAAGGCATAGCGAAACGACGCGGCGAAGCCGCGCGCAAAGCGCGCGGCGAGCACACGTCGTCGAGAGTGGAGGTGGCGGGAATCGAACCCGCGTCCTTCGGTGAAGAGTCAGGGCTTCTCCGGGTGCAGCCTGCTTGGCGTTTTCTCAGCCCCGGCGCTCACGCAGGCGTGTCGCCGACGGGCTCAGTCGCTGTTTGCTGTCCCTACATGCCCCGCGACCGGGCTTGCAGGTTGAGTCTCCTTACGATGCCAGACCCCGGTTCGGAGACGCTACCGGGCTGACAGAGTTCGCTCCTCGCTCAGGCGGCGAGGGCGAACTCGGACTGCTTCTTGTTGGCAGTTATTGGTTTGCTGTCACAGGATTTACGAGGTCACGACAGCAACCCTCGACCCGCTTCCCCTGGCTCGAACGACCGAAGTCGAAGCCGGTCACCCCCATGTTCAGTTGTCAAAGCGGCAGTCCATGGGACGTCCGCACGACGACGCTACAAGCATAACGTGCGGAACGGCAACGTCATTCCCCCGGGCAGCCGTGAACCCCGGTGGGTGCGAGTGTTCTCGCTCCCACCGGGGTCGACCGGCAGGGTCGGGCCGGTCCGGACGGCAGAGCCTCCCCCGAGACGAGGCTCCGGTCTCATCACGGCGACTGAGTCCGCAACCCCCCAAGCGGGATCTCAGTCACCCGTAAAGACGCACGGGAGCCACGGATCGGTTGCCTCCCCGACTTAAAGAGATCTCAAAGCCGTAACGGGGGCCTCAGCCGCGGAGGAAGTCGGCGGCGATCTTCGGGGTGTTGACGCGGCCCTCGACGGCGATGGCGAAGGCGCGGTCGCCGACGCTGCCGACGAACCAGGAGACCGACTTGTTGTGGCTGCCGTCCCGGTACGCGGCGAGGGCGGCGACGCCGACGAGGTCGCCGGAGACGCGGGCGCCGCGGGCGCTGCC
The DNA here is from genome assembly GCF_004348575.1 of Actinomadura sp. 7K534. Taxonomy (NCBI): domain Bacteria; kingdom Bacillati; phylum Actinomycetota; class Actinomycetes; order Streptosporangiales; family Thermomonosporaceae; genus Actinomadura; species Actinomadura sp. 7K534. Next base: position 9,909 of record NZ_SMKB01000063.1, on the reverse strand, counting down.
GTGGGACGCGGTGCGGGCGAGGACCTTCTTGAGGCTCGCGATGGCCTCGGGCTGGAGGTTCTGCGGCGGGGGCGCCTGGATGGTCTTGGGGATGTCCTTGAGGACGTACGGGGGCTTCCAGGTGCCGTTCTGGGCGGCGGCGGCGACGAGGGCCATGGTGAGGGGGCTCACCTGGACGTTGCCCTCACCGACCATCATGGCGGCCTTCTCACCGTCGTTCGCGGGCGTCGGCACCGAGCCGGTGAAGGCGGGGACGCTCAGGCCCCATTCCTGGCCGATGCCGAGCTCCGCCGCCTCGTTGGCGAGGGTCTGGGCGTCCAGCTTGCTGCTGAGCTGCGCGAGGGTCGTCTTGCAGGACGCGGCGAAGTGGTTGGCGAAGCTGCTGTCGCCGCGGGCCTGGTTGGTGAACGTCTTGTCGCCTACGGTGACGCTGTCCGGGCAGGTCGTCTCGGTCGACTGGTTCATGCCGGCCTCGGAGAACAGGGCCTCGGCGGACACGATCCCGAACGTCAGCCCGGGCGGGTACTCCCCCTCGAACGCGCGGTTGGTGCCGCCCGTCCCGTGGTTGGACACGGCGAGCACCTCGCCGGTGCTGGGCCGCACCACCACCATGGACGCGGGGTAGGGCAGGCCCGCGAGCGCCTTGTCCGCCTTGCGCTGGTAGGAGGGGTCGAGGGTGGTCTGCACGTCCTGCGGCGCCTGGCCCTCCCAGGAGCGCAGTTCCTTGGTGTTCTCCCCCGACTCGTCCTGCGCGACGACGCGGACGGTGGGCGTGCCGGCGAGCCGGCGCTGCTGGAGGAGCTGGATGCCGCTGACGCCGATGGTGTCGCCCGGCTGGTAGGGGGCACCCACCTGCTGGAGGCGGTCGGCGGTCGCGGGGCCGAGGGTGCCGACGAGCTCGGGCGCGTAGGCGGGGGCGATCGGCGCCTGGACGCCGTTGAACCTCAGCCCCGGCACGCTGGTCAGCCGCTGGACGAGCGCGTTGTGCGCGGGGACCTGCAGGGTCAGCAGCGGCAGGAAGTCCTGCGGCGGGGCGGAGCGGACGCGGCCGAGGAGGCGTTCGGCGTCCAGCCGCCGGCCGCCGTCGAACTTGGCCTGCTCGGCGAGCATGTCGAGGGTCTTCTTCGGGTCGGCGAGCTGCCCGGGGAACACCCCGACGTCGTAGGCGCCGATCTTGCGGACGAGGGAGCGGCCGTGCGTGTCGGTGATGGCGGCGCGCTTGGGCTCCTCGGTCACGACGGCGAGCCGCTGCCCCGGCTGCAGGCTCGTGTGGATGATCGACGGGCTCCAGACGACCTTCCACTTGCCGCCGACGCGCTTCAGGCGCATCAGCCCGGGATACTCCCACGGCTGGCCGTTCTCACCGAGGTCGATCTTGACGGTGAAGCGCGCGTCGGCCTCGTTGCCGTTCTGGACGATCTGGTCGACGTCGCTGTCGGTGACGCCGGTGCCGAGGGACAGCCGCAGCGACGCGGCGTCGAGCTGGCGGCCGACGCGGCTCAGCGCGTCCGCGACCTCCTGCCGGTCCACGCCGACGGTGTTGCCGGCCGCCGCCTCGAAGTTGCCGACCTGCCAGGCGATCAGGAAGTCGCGGACGGCCGGCATCGCCGACCGCTCGGCCCAGCAGCCGGTCGTCATGCCCGCGACCAGCGCACCGGTCATCGTCAGGGCGACCGCGCGGCGCCGTGTCCTCCGAATACCGCCGGGGAACCGCCTCCGGCCTCGGTTCGTCATCGACACCCTTCACCGTCTCCTGAACCGGGCCGCCGCCGCCTTCTGCATCTCCCGCTCGGCTTCCCGCTTGGCGATGGCCTGGCGTTTGTCGTAGCTCTTCTTACCACGGGCCAGGCCGATCTCGACCTTGGCCTTCCCGTCCTTGAAGTACAGCGAAAGCGGGATCAGCGTCCAGCCCGGCTCGGACGACTTCGCGATGATCTTCTGGATCTCGCGCCTGTGCAGCAGCAGCTTGCGGCGCCGGCGGGGGGCGTGGTTGGTCCAGGTCCCCTGGGTGTACTCGGGGATGTGGACGTTCTCCAGCCACACCTCCCCGTCCATGACGTGCGCGTAGCCGTCGGCGAGGGAGGCGCGTCCCGCGCGCAGGGCCTTGACCTCCGTGCCCGTCAGCACCATGCCCGCCTCCCACGTCTCGTCGATGTGGTAGTCGTAGCGGGCGCGCTTGTTCTGGGCGATGAGCCTGCGTCCGGTGTCCTTCTTGCGCCCGGTGTCCCGTGCCACGTCATCATCCTTGTCCGGCGTCTCGGTCTTGTCCGGCGTTTCGGTCTGCCCGGCGTCTCGGTCGGTCGTCGTCGGGTCGGTCGTCGTCCGGCCGGGTCAGTCGTCCGGCAGGGCCGCGCGCAGGCCGCGCAGCACCGTCCGGGCGCGCCGCTCGGCCTCGGGGGGCGGACGGTCCGCGGAGACCGCGATGTCGGGTTCGATCCCCACCCCGTCGAGGTTACGGCCGCCCGGGGTCCGGTAGCGACCGACGGTCAGTTCGAGCACCGACCCGTCGGCGAGCGTAACGGCCTCTTGCACCGACGCCTTCCCGTACGTACGCGATCCTATGATCACCGCGCGGTCGCGGTCACGGAGCGAGCCGGCGACGACCTCGGCGGCGCTGGCGGTGCCGGCGTCGACGAGCACGACGAGCGGCGTCTTCGCGTCGCCGGGCGCGGTGACGCCGAGGTCGCGGGCCTGCCGCCCGCGCGGCCGGTACGTCACGACGGGGCCGCTCCGCAGGAACGCCGAGGCCGTCTCGACCGCCTCCTCCAGCAGCCCGCCCGGGTTGCCGCGCAGGTCGAGCACGACGCCGCCCTCCGGGCGGCCGTGCGGCGGCGCCCCGGTCACGGCCGCGCGAACCTGGCGTCCCGTGCCGCGCGTGAACGCGCCGACCCGGACGAGCCGGGCGTCCTCTGGGAGATCGGTCACGGTGACGTCCCCTTCGGAGACCTGCGTGCGGACGAGATGGAACCGCTTTGTTCGACGGCCGCGCTCCACGGTTAGTTCGACGGGGGCCTCGGGCCGTCCCCGCAGCGCCTCCGCGACACGCTCGACCCCCCAGCCGGCCACGGACGAGGCCCCGACCGCGGTGATGACGTCGCCGACCCGCACGCCCGCGCGCGCGGCGGCGGTGCCCGGCTGGACGCTCGCCACGAGTACCCGCCCGCCGGCGCCGTCCGCGCCGTCCCGGGTGCCGAGCCACAGCCCGACGCCGCCGTAGTCGCCGTTGAGGCGCCCCTCGACGTCGTCGTACTCGCTGGCGGAGTAGTAGCGCGCCCACCTGTCGTCCAGGGCCTTGAGCATGCCCTCGATGGCGGCGCGGTCGAGGTCGCCGCGCGCGACGGGTTCGGCCGCGTGCCGGCCGATCTGCGCGGCCGCCTCGGTGAGGACCGAGCCGTCCGCCGCCGCGGTGGGCTGCCGGGGGCCCGAGCCGGTCACGGCTCCCGCGCTGTACGCGGCGACGATCGCGGCCGCGACGGCGGTGCCGCGCAGCAGGCGGCCCGCTCCTCGCTGGTCGGGGGGCCGGGGCCGCTTCCCCGGGAGCGGCACGATCCGGAGCATGCGGCAAGTGTAGAGCGGCGCGCGACGCCGGATCCGGCGGTTGTGCCGGATCCGGTCACCGCGTCAGATCTTCAGGTATCTCCGCAGGGTGAGGAACGACGCGACCGCGCACAGCAGCACACCGAAGCAGATCGAGACGATGATGACGGCTATCACCGTGCTCCAGCCGAGCTGGCTGACGAGCTGGACGTCCCCGGCCAATCTGTCGATCAGCAGCTTCTTGCTGAACACCAGCAGGATGGACGAGAAGATTCCGCCGATCAGGCCGGCGATGGCGCCTTCGAGGATGAACGGCAGCTGGATATAGGTGTTGGACGCGCCGACCAGCCGCATGATCCCCGTCTCCCGGCGCCGGTTGAACGCCGACAGCCGGACGGTGTTGCCGACCAGCATCACCGCGGCGACCACCTGGATGAGCGCGATCGTCAGCGCCGCCACCTGCAGGCCGTTCAGGATCCGGAAGAACCGCTTCAGGATCTCCTGCTCGTTGATGACGGTGTCGACGCCCGGCTGGCCGAGCATCGCCTGCGCGACCGCCTTGTACTCCTCGGGGTTGCTCAGCTTGACCCGGAACGAGTCGGGGATGTCGCCCTCGCGGGTGCTCTCCACGAAGCCGGGCGAGCCCGCGAAGCGGTCCTTGAACCGGTCGTAGGCCTGCTGCTTGTTCTCGTACTGGACCTCGGAGACCTGCGGCATCTGGTCCAGCTGCCCCTTGAGCGCCTGGCGCTGCTGGTCGGTGACGTCCTGCTTCTGACAGCTCGGGTTCGAGCTCGTCTTGGCGCACAGGAAGATCGAGACCTCGATCTTGTCGTACCAGTAGCTCTTGGACGAGTCGACCTGCTGCCGCAGGAGGAGCCCGGTGCCGAAGAGCGCCATGGCGATGGCGACGGTGATGACGAGGGAGATCGTCATCGTCATGTTCCGGCGGAGACCGATCCAGATCTCCTGGAGAACGAACTGTACGCGCATGCCTCGCTGTCCTTGATCTGTGTCCCGCCGGATGCCTGGGCCGTCCCGACGTGGGGCCCGATGCGGGCGGTTCCTACCGCGTGGCCCTCGGGGTGTCGTACGAGCCGGCAGGAATCGATGGTTCAGATGGAAGTGCCGTGGAGGGTACCGGGCCCCGGCCCGGACGGCGGGCGGACGTGATCCCGCGCTCCCCGGCGAACACGGGTCAGTAGGCCTGTCCGTACACGCCGCGCGACTGGTCGCGGACGACCCGTCCGTCCTCCAGCTCGACGACGCGCTTGCGGAAGGCATCGACGATCGCGGCGTCGTGGGTGGCCATGACGACGGTGGTGCCGGTCCGGTTGATCCGGTCCAGCACCTTCATGATGCCGATCGAGGTGGCGGGGTCGATGTTGCCGGTGGGCTCGTCCGCCAGCAGGATCATCGGCCGGTTGACGAACGCCCGCGCGATGGCGACGCGCTGCTGCTCGCCGCCGGACAGCTCGTCCGGCATCCGGTGGGCCTTGCCCTCCAGGCCGACGAGGTCGATGACCTCGGGGACGACCTTTCCGATGAAGCGCCGCGGCTTGCCGATCACCTCGAGGGCGAACGCGACGTTCTCGAAGACGTTCTTGTTGGGGAGCAGGCGGAAGTCCTGGAAGACGCAGCCGATCCTGCGGCGCAGGTGCGGCACCTTCCAGTTGCTCAGCCTGTTCAGGTCCTTGCCCGCCACGTGCACGTGACCCTGGGAAGGACGCTCCTCCTTCAGGATGAGGCGCAGGAAGGTCGACTTCCCGGAGCCGGAGGGGCCGACCAGGAACAGGAACTCGCCCTTCTCGATGGCGACGTTCACGTGCTGCAAGGCGGGCCGGTTCTGGCTCGGGTAGACCTTGGTGACGTTGTCGAAGTGAATCACGGCTGCATCACGGCGGTTCGGTCTCTAGGGGTTGGGGAGCGGCCCGGCCCGCGGGCCGCGGAATCGTCCGCGGCCTCCGGTCTGCGCCGCCCGGCTTCGCGGCCAGGTGGGACGCGGAGCCTTCGAGCAGTGTAGAGGGGACGGTCGACTGTCTCGTCCCACTCGACGTGGTAGGGGGGCCGGGAACCGGCGCATGCCCCGATCAGCGCGTGCCGTCCGATCAGTGCCATGTGAACCGTCTCCCGACGTCCGGCCGTTTCATACCGTCAAGCCCCCGGACTTGCCGGAACGACCATACAGTCCGGCTACGCTGGATGATGGCGAAAGATACCTAATAGGTCGACAGACACCAGACCGGTCGACGCTTCCCCGCACGGACCCGCGTGCCCGTTCCTTGAGATTGGGGCCCACGACATGAGCTGCGAACATCTCATCTGCGCTCGGTGCTCGAACCCCGTGGTGGAGGGGCGCTGCCCCATCTGCCGGGAGGCCCGCTCGGAACTGCACCGCCACGGGCCGTTCACGTCGCCCGCCGTGGTCCTCGCGGGTCTGGTCGCCCTGCTGTTCGTCGCCCTCGTCCTGCAGCGCGCCTACGGCTGACCGCCGGCGCCTTCTCCGCGGCGCGGCAGATCTCAGGGCTGCTTCTTCAGCGGCGGCGTGGCGGCCTTGGAAATCGCTCCCTCGTCGGCGATGACGTGCGCCTTCGGCTGGGACCCGTCCTTCTTTCCGTCGTCCTTGCCGTCCTTCTTCTCGCCGTCCTGCTTCTTGCGCGGCGGGTCGTACGCCGCGAAGTGCAGGGTCGCGCTGGTGTCGACCTGGTTCCCCTCGACGGTTCCGTCGAGCAGGTGCTCCGCCTCCTCCGGGATCTCCGGCTTGGGCGTGTCGGGGTCCTCGGCGACGAGCGAGGTGTTGCGGAACAGCGAGTAGACGATCAGGCCGCCGCCGCTCTCCGTGCGGAGCCCGAAGTAGGGGAAGGGCGTGGCCGTGTAGACGACCTGGAGGGTGAGGTCGTCATCCTTGGCCTTCTTCTTGGCGCGCTTGGCGTCCTTGTAGAAGCCGGTCGTGACGGCGCTCGACCTCATCACCTTGGCCGCGACGCTGCCGCCGCCCTCTGCGGCGACCGTCGCGTGGATGCCGATGACGTCGCGGGGACGGATCAGGAGGGACGTGTCCTCCGCGCTGAGCGCCTCCGCGTATCCGTCGTCGTCGAGGGCGATCTCCGGCACCTTCGCCTTGCGGTGCATCTCGGTCGCGAACGTGAGCTTCCAGTCCTCGGACGGCTTGCGGAGGACGAACGCCATCAGCACCGTGCGCTCGCTCTTGCTCTCCCCGAGGACAGAGCGGTCCACCGACGCCACGAACCACTGCGGATAGGCGTCGTCCTTGAGCTTCGGCACGTACAGCTCCGGGTCGCCGTACACGAAGCGCCGCACTGGGTCGCCGTCGTAGGCGGCCTCGCGGAACTCGGCCGCGGTGAGCTGGGACTGCCCGTCGGACGTCCACGTCAGCGCCAGCCGCTCGTCGCCGGCGGCCCTGGCCACGTCCTCGTCGGTGACATAGGTGCGGAACGCCCGCTCCGCGACGTCCAAGGTCAGCGGGACGGGCTCGGGCGGCGAGGTGGTGGGCACGCTTACGGCGGGCCGCGCCTCCGTCCCGCTCCCGGCGCAGCCCGCGAGGGCGAGCGCCAGGACGAGCGGCACCACGGCCGCGATCACCCGCGTGAACCTGTGCACAGACCGTCCCCCGGACCGAGATCCCCTCCGGCCGCCCTCCGGCCGGCGTCCTCGGCCCGTGATTCTGCCATCCACATGATATTGGCCGGGTGATCCCCTCCGCGGCGAAAGCGGCGCACGGCGGACGGGAAGCGGTCGACAGGGCGGCGGTGAGCAGTGCCTGGACGGCGCTAAGCTCGGGGGCGTGGCAGGCATCGAACCCGAAGAGCAGCTCAAGGAGCTCGGCTCGACCCTGTCCAGCATCGAGCAGGTGCTGGACCTCGACGGCATGCGGCGGGACATCGCCGAGCTGCGGGAGCAGTCGGCCGACCCTGACCTGTGGAACGACCAGGAGCGCGCCCAGTCGGTGACGCGCCGCCTGTCGTACCTGGAAAGCGAGCTGGGCCGGGTCGAGAGCCTGCGGCAGCGGCTCGAAGACGCCGCCACCCTGTACGAGCTCGCCGCCGAGATGGACGACGCCGACACCCGCACGGAGGCCGACGACGAGCTGGCGGCGCTGCACAAGGCGATCGAGCAGCTCGAGATCCGCACCCTCATGTCCGGCGAGTACGACTCCCGGGAAGCGCTGGTCACCATCAACGCGCAGGCCGGCGGAGTGGACGCGGCCGACTGGGCCGAGCAGCTCCAGCGCATGTACCTGCGGTGGGCCGAGCGGCACGGCTACCCGACCGAGGTCTACGAGACGTCCTACGCCGAAGAGGCCGGGATCAAGTCCACGACGTTCACGGTCAAGGCCCCCTACGCCTACGGGACGCTGCGCGGCGAGCACGGCACGCACCGGCTCGTGCGGATCTCCCCGTTCGACAACCAGGGCCGCAGGCAGACCTCGTTCGCGGGCCTCGACGTCGTGCCGGTCGTGGAGCAGAGCGACCACGTCGACATCGACGAGAACGACCTGCGGGTGGACGTCTACCGGTCGTCCGGGCCGGGCGGGCAGGGCGTCAACACCACCGACTCGGCGGTGCGGATCACCCACATCCCGACCGGCATCGTCGTGTCCTGCCAGAACGAGCGCAGCCAGATCCAGAACCGCGCCACGGCGATGAACGTCCTGCAGGCCAAGCTCCTGGAGCGCAAGCGCCAGGAGGAGGCAGAGAAGATGTCCGAGCTGCGGGGCGAGGGCACCAGCAGCTGGGGCACGCAGATCCGCAACTACGTGCTGCACCCGTACCAGATCGTGAAGGACCTCCGCACCGGCGTCGAGGTCGGCAACCCCTCCGCGGTCCTGGACGGCGACATCGACGAGTTCATCGAGGCCGAGATCCGCTGGATGCGCCAGCGGGAGACCGAATCGGCCTGACGCAAGATCTTTCGACGAGGTTTCGTGTTCACAGCGTGACTCCATGGTCACTCTGCGAGGATGACGGACGGTCCGGAATCGCCGTCGCCACTCGGGGGGCACTATGCCCGCACGTACCACCGCCGCAGCCGCACTCGCCGCGTCCAGCCTGCTCGCCGCGGCGCTGAGCGCGGGATGCTCGGGCGCCGCCTCGTCCGCCGACCCGGCGAAGCCCGCTGGGGTGCCCCCGCTGACCGAGGCGCAGGCCGAACGGGTGCTGGCGTCCTTCACCCAGGCGGCCGACCGCGCCGGCCGGGGCCTCGACCGCAGGTCGCTGCACGCCATCGAGACCGACCCGCAGCTCACCATGGACGTCGCGGCGCTCCGGCTCCGGCGCGCCGTCAAGCAGCCGGCGGCGAAGCTGCAGTTCAGCGAGACGACGTTCTACATCCCCCGGCTGACCGGCTACCCGCAGTGGTTCGCCGCCGGCGCCGTCACCGGCCGGGACAAGCAGGCGCTGCGGCATGCGATGCTGTTCACCCGGGCCAAGGCCGGCGCGCCGTGGCTGCTCGCCGCCGACCCCCACCCCGGTGAGGCGTCGCTGAGCAAGGTGGCACTCGACCCGGACGGCTACGCGACGCCGGTCACCCCGGACGCGAAGGGCCTCGCGGTCGCTCCCGGAAAGCTGCCCGTCGCACACGCCGCCCTCCTCACCGAAGGCCCGCGGGCCGCGGGCACGTCCGTCCTCGCGGAGGGGCCGCAGACCACCGAGACCTACAAGGCGCTCAAGCAGGGCGAGAAGACCCTGGCGGGACGCGGCGTGACCCTTTCGTCCAGGTTCTCCGCCGCCCCCTACACGGTCTACGCGCTGCGCACCAAGGACCGCGGAGCACTCGTCTGGTACGTCCTCAAGCAGAACGAGGCGTACTCCTCAACCCGCCCGGGCCGGCTCACCGTGAGCGGCGACCTCGTCGGCCTGGCCCCGACCCGAGCCGCCAGGACGCGTCTCGACACCACCGTCCTCGTGCAGTACCTGGCCACCGTCCCGCCGAAGGGCCAGGCCACGGTCACCGGCATGTACCGCAAGGCCGTGAACGTCAGATGACTCCCCCGCCGACGCAACTCCCCTGATCTCCGTCGGGTGCCGGGCGTCCCGCTCCTCTGACCGCTGCAGCAGGACACCCGGCACTCGATGGTGCTGTGTCTATTTGCATTGCCCTCGGCGGTCAGGCGCTGGAGCGCCTTCCCTTCAACGGGCACTGCTTGCGATCGCTGCATCGCTCCGGCTCGCCTGGCGGCTCGCTGCGCGATCAGGTTTCTCGCAGGCTCGAAACCTGCCTTCGGACGCGATCGCGAGTGTTCAGGTTGTCTCGGGTTGCTGTGGCGGCTGGTGTGGTCGTGTTCGGCTTGCTCCCGCTGGAGGCTGCATTTTTGGGGCGGGGTGGTGGGGGCTGGGCGATTTACACTTGCCGGAC
>NZ_SMKB01000062.1:0-33904 GCF_004348575.1 Actinomadura sp. 7K534 | reverse complement strand
CCTCCAAGCGGACATCTACGCCCTCCCCTTCGCGCCCTCCACCTTCGACGCCTGCGTCACCTACAACGGCCTCCACTGCCTGAAAGACCCCGCCGCCGCCATAGCCGAACTGACCCGAGTCCTGCGCCCAGGCGGCACCCTCCAAGGCACAACCCTCGTCCGCGGCACCTCCCGCCGCCACGACACCCAGATCACCCTCCTCCAACGCCTGGGCATCTTCGGCTCCCCCGGCACCCCCACCGACCTCCACACCTGGCTCCTGGACGCCGCCCTGACCGACATCACCCTCACCCACTCCGGCGCCGTGACCACCTTCACAGCCCGCAAAATGAGGGACGCACCACCCCCCGGCATCCGCTAAGGTGTACTAGGCGCCGGGAGAACGTACACCTCCCGGGCAGCCACCACCGGGGTGTAGCGCAGCTTGGCAGCGCGCTTCGTTCGGGACGAAGAGGTCGTGGGTTCAAATCCCGCCACCCCGACACATAACGCCAGGTCAGAGGCCGGATCTCCCCCAGGGAGACCGGCCTCAAGATCTTTTGTCCGTCATTTGTCCGCGAGACTTACCTCCCACTCGCCGACACGGTCCGTCCCGGACCAGCACCGACAGATATTTTCATCGCTCGCCCAACGTTCAAACGGCGCCCGTCCGTCCAGCACCCAAACCGGTCGCATGCTCGCGATGCTGGCAGCGCCTCCACCACATGACCCCGGCGATGTAGCCGACCCAACACGGCCACCTCACCCTGGCTGAGGTCGCGTTCCCCGACGGGCATAACTCTCCCGAGCTCGTTCCTCTCATCACAGGGGCCGCCATGAGCCCGAGCCTCGGGTTGCTCGTACGCTCCGCCCGCGTCGCCCACGGCTGGACGCAACGCGACCTGGCCAACCGCCTCCACTGCTCCCGCTCCACCATCTCCCGCCTGGAGACAGGCGCCCAAGCGCTGGACGACGTAGCCACCCTCCGCCGCCTCGCCGAAGTTCTAGAGATCACCCCGACCGCACTGGGCATCACCGCTACGGTGACGATCCACCCACCCGCGGAGGACGATGTGCGGCGCCGCCAACTGCTGACCGGCCTTGCGGTCACCGCTGCCGCCGCCAGCGCCCCAGCTCGCGCCGCCGTAGCGGCAGCGACTGGCCCCGAAGCCGATCCGCGTGAGTGCCTACTAGCTCGAATCCGCGACGCGATGCTCGGCACTGGCCGCCCCAGCCACCCCATACAGGCACCGCAACTCCGCCCGGCACTCAACGCGGCGATTCGTGACTACGACAACTGCCAATACGGCCGACTCGCGAACGCCCTACCGCGCCTGATCTCCAGCGGACACTCTGCAGGAGAAGCGGCCAGCTCCGTACTCGCCGAGACGTACACCCTCGTCACCCGCATCATGATCAAGCTGGACGACCAACTCGGCTGGATCGCCGCCGACAGGGCCCGCACCCTCGCCGCCGCGTCCGGCAGCCCCCTGGTGGCCGGCGAAGCAGCACGCAACCTCGCCGTGCTGGCACGCCGCGCAGGCTTGCTCACCCAGGCGGCGCAGATCGCATTGTGCATGGCTGAGGACGAGATGCTGCAAGGCCGCGATCCCACCCTTACCGCCGAACGCGGCCTACTGGTGATGTCGGCCGCGTACACCGCCGCCCACGCCGGCGACCGCTCCGGTATGCGACAGCTAACAGAACAAGCAGCCGCAACCGCCGCGCAACTCGGCAGAGGCGTGCTCCTGCGCGACCACGGCGGTGGCTTCAGCACCACCGCAGTCCAACTCCACCTCATCTCCGCCGAGTACGCCGCAGGCGATCCCGCTGCCGCGATCGCAGCCGCCCGTAAGCTCACGCCCCGGTCTCTGCCGACACTCGAACGCCGAGCCCGCTACTTCACCGACATCGCCCGCGCCTACGGGATGTGGGGACGCCGCGACCAGTGCCTACAGGCACTCCTGCACGCAGAGCACGCGGCCCCTCAAGAAACGCACTCCCGCCCCGCCGTCCGCGACTTGGTGAGCAGCCTCCTGGTCTCCGGCCGGACGTCCCCAGAGCTCCGAGGCCTGGCCGCCCGCTGCAGCATCCCCTGACCTCAACCCTCGACCGTAAGCCGAACACCCGACTGAGTCCCAGAGGGCGTGCAGAACATGCACACCGCGTCCATGACCTGCACGCCAGCCTCCTCACATTGCTCCAACCGGCCGACAGTGAAGCCAGACCGCCGAACCCACGGCAGGTCACCGGCTCAAGGAGGCTCATCATGACCACCGGAACCGTCCAGGACATCGGCCGGACGGGCACCAAGCCCAGAGACCCCAAGTCGTTCATCGACCCGCAGGTCTGGGAGCGGCAGATCGCCCTCCTCGTCCGCGACCACCCCTTCGACACCGTGATGGCCGAGCGCCTGTTCGGACAGGCCGTCGCCTACCTCATCACTGCAATGGAAAAGTGGGGCGAGAACCTGGAGATCGGCTGCGGCCCGCTGGTCGACATCGCCGTCCACGGATTCATTCTCGACACCCGCAACTACCGCGAGTTCTGCGACCGGCACTTCGGCCGCTTCTTGGAGCACATCCCGGCGATCGAGTTCAAGCACGATGGCTCGGTCGAGCGGACGGCCCATATCATCGAGGCCAACGGGTTCGCGATCGACTGGCCCCTGTGGGAGGCCGACTTCGCCAAGTGCACCCCCTGCTACCCCGGCAGCAACTGCCACTGATCCACATCCCACCGAGGGGTCGGCGCCGCCGAGGCACCGGCCCCTCGCCATGCATTGAAGGCGAACCAGCAGGTGCCGCTGCTGCTCCACGGCTACCGTGGCACGGGTCCCACAATCCACTCACCGGGGGCCCACGCACATGCCGACCAGCGTCAATGACCGCACTAGCTACTGGGACCACTACGCCGCGGGCATCACAGACGAGGAACCAGAAGAGGCCCTCAAGAACGCCTTCGGCTGGACGCAGTACCCAGACCACGGTCCAGGCGACGAACTGCTCGGCGACCCGCTCACCGCCCTAGAACTCGGCTCAGGCCGAGGCGACGCCGTAGCGGCCCTGGCAACCAAGGGCATCACAGCGACCGGGATCGACATCTCCGAGACCCAGTGCCAGCGTGCTAGGAGCCGCTGGGGCCACCTTCCCTCGGCCCACTTCGAACACGCCGACGTCCTCGACTACCTCACCGCCACAGACCAGCGCTGGGATGCCATCTACTCCATCTGGGGCGCGGTCTGGTTCACCAACCCCGACGACCTGCTACCCCTCATCTATGACCACCTGACCCCTGGCGGCAAGCTTGTCTTCTCCCACGCCCCCGCTGTCCCTGGCTCCTACGGCATCCAAGGCATCTACGGCGCCGGCTTCACCGGCCCCCAAGTCTGGCTCTACCGCTGGTCCTACGAACCAGACACCTGGACAACCATCCTCCAAGACCACGGCTTCATGAAGGTCAAGTCCCACATAGAGCCATCTCCAAGCTCAATGCACGTGGGCACCCTTATAGTCGAAGGGGAGGGGGTATCTCTTCTTCGTGGGAGATCGGAAGAGACTTGACCTTCTTTCGGCTCCCGCTGGCCACGGAATGGCATTGTCGCAGCAATCGCCGATCGTGCCCATCGAGCCGAGGAGGCCCTCGTCCTGGAGTCGCTTCCCGAACGTCCAGGACGTGAACTGCGTTCCGTGGTCTTCGATTATTCTCACCAGTTCGGTATTGTGCTGCTCCCGGATCGAGGCAGGCCTGCCGAACCAGTCGGTGTAACCGGATCGGGAGACTCCCAGCACTCGGCAGGCCACCGCAACGGGGACACCGTTATCGGCAAGCTCGCGGGCCAGCGAGTACCTTATTTTGGGAGCACGTTTCTCGCGAGCAAAGTGCGCCGCCGTCCGCTTGAGGATCTCGTTCTCCAGCTCCAGTTGCCGGGCCTTTCGGCGCAGCTCGGCCAGCTCCTTCCTCTCGCCGGCGCTCAGGCCGTCCAGGTGGGCCTCTTCGATGGCTGCCTGACGGATCCAGTTGCTCAGGCACGACTGGCTGATGCCCAGGCTCTTGGCCAGCGCGGAGACCGACTTGTCGCCGGTCCGGGCCAGCTCGACGGCGCGACGCCGAAACTCCGGCCGGTAAGGTGGTGGCACGAGACACTTCCTTCCCAAGTTGATCAAACTCAACTCAGATCGGGTGTCCGTGCTACGGGGGAAGCTCATCTGCTATGCGGCGGCCCTCGGTCCACTCGTCGTCTGTCCATCTGGACAGCGCCGACGAGGCAGGCGATCGTGTTATTTGCACTCCGTCGAACCCTGGCATTACCACTAACTACTAACCGCAATGCGAGGATCAGCCAAGGGAGGTTCACCGAGCGCGCAACGGGAGAAGCCCGCCAATCTTACGAAGGGGTTGCTGGACCCCAGTGACATTTGCCCTACCCCAAATGCCCTCGGACGAAATACGCCCGTCCCAGGCTCAGCAGGCGAGGTCGACAGTGGGGGCAGTGAAGTCGTCCTCAAGCAACTGGGGAGCGTCGTCCTTCACTTGCAGAACGCCAGCGTCGAAGAGCTTAGAGGTCAGCGCCTCGGCCAGAGGCGGGGGTACGGCATTGCCGATGATGACCTGAACTTCAGTGCGAGTCAGCTCGTAGCGAGGCCTAACTCTCTCGTCGACGAATTTGAAATAGTCCGGGAAGCCCTGGATACGCGCGGCCTCGTGGGCTGTCAGACATCGGGGTACACCAGGGTGGACAAAGCGTCCGCGCCCCATCGTTGCGAAACCACTGGTAATGGTCTGAGCCGGACGGCCCCACCACAAGCGACCATACATTGAGGTGTAATTGTGCTTGCCCCGGTGGCACTCGGGGCGCTCTTCGTTCGGCAAATTGTGCACGTTATTCTCGAAGAGATACTTCATACGCCGCTGGTTTTCAGCGTTAGGTACGGCAGCTTCGTCGAAGAAAGACTTCGGTCGGACGTTGAGCAGGTCGCCGATCGCCCAATCCAGGTCATGAGGTGTGGCGTCGTGGTCTTCGATTTGCAGCAGGTCTGCAGCCGAAACCCCAGCAGGCAGCGCGTCTTCGCGGACGGCCAGCAGTATGTGACGCTTGCGCGTCTGGGCGACCCCGAGCTTGAGTAGGTCGATACGACTGGTGGCGACATCGTATCCAAGCTTCTTAAGATGAACGATGGCGCGGGAGACCACCTGCTGCCTGTCATTGACAACGGCCAGCACGTTCTCGATGACGACTGCATGGGGGCGCAGAACCTCTGCGGCACGAGCCATACGCAGGTACAGTCGGTTCTTGGGATCATCGCGGCGAGTGTGGTTGTTGAGGTTGCTGTGCCCCTGACAGGGGGGGCCCCCGATCAAGAGCCCGACCTCGCCGACCATGGATAGAGTCTCGGCTTCCTGAATGGTCAACGAAGCGCCGAGGTCACCGTCGAAGTAGGACTCGACGGTTCCTTCTTGGACGTGGGCCTTGGGAAAGTTGGCCTTGAAGACCTTGGTGGGAGCTGCCTCGAAGTCAACTGCGAGACGAACATCGAGCGAGACGTCATGTTTGTGGGCTGCCTGAGCAGCACCGAGGGTGAGGCCACCGCAGCCGGCGAAGAGGTCCACCACTCGCAGGGAGCCGACGCCCTCCTCGAACTTCGGCCGCCGCTTGGCCCGCAAGGGGTACCGCTCACCCACGTGTGACCCCCATCTGCACTTGCTTGTAGAACCGGTGGAACGAGCGGCATCGTACTCGATCAAGGATGCGCGCGCGCGGTAGACCAGCACCTAAGAGCCTGACGTGCCGATCACAACGGTTCTACGTCCGCCTTCCGGTATCACGGGCACCCAAACGGGCTCGTCAACGGCCCATCAGATGCGACGCCGTCGCTACCACGGCTTCAACATGGCCCACCTCTCGCAGGTCCTTAACGCGATCGCAATCAGCATCGAGCGGCCCCAGCACCAAGCACGGCGATCAAAGATCGCTCAAGGTCCCCGACCTAGTCGGGCGCGGGCGAATCAGGCGCACTTCGCACTCTATCGTGAAATTTGATCTACCGTTAGAAGCGTTGGCAGTTAGGACTTCGCAGCGCCCCCGGCCCAGTCGACGAAGGACAGCAGCATGCCGCTTGAGGTTAACAAACACGTCCAACGGATACGTCGTTACCAGCCGTTCGACGTCGACACCTCTGAGATGATCTACGAGCTGCAGGCGGACTGGACGCAGTCACTGTTCCCCGTCGTGACGCTGGACTACCTGCTGGACGCCATTGAGCGTCCAAAGACGAAGACCATCGTCCTCACCGGGGACGCCGGACATGGCAAGACAAGCCTGTGCGCCAGCCTTCTGGCCAAGCTGCGGGTCGACGCCGAGACGGTAACACCAGATGTCAAGAGGGCAGTTTTCCACGATCTGTCCGCGGCCGGAGATGCAAGCCGCCCTATCGGCTGGACCCGTAGCGGGCGCCCGCTGTTCATCCTCAGGGATCTCAGCGAGCTCAGCCTGCAGGCGGGTGCTCACAAGCTCGTAGAGCTGCTTGACCCTGCGGACGAGGGCGTCGCGGTCGTCTGCGCAAATGAGGGCCAACTACGTAAGTGCGTTGCCGAAGACAATAACCTTGACAAAGGCGGCACCGGGCGCGCCAAGGTTCTAGTGGAGACCCTCACGGAAGGCATTGTCCGCGGGCAGGTCAGCGACCCCGATCGCGCAGTCACCGTCATCAACCTCAACTACCAGTCCGTAGCGGCCGACAACAACGACGGGCTCATCCCTTGGGTCCTGAAGCAGTGGACGACGACGCAATGGTCAAGGTGGAAGGCCTGCGAGACCTGTGATGCGCGGAAGGTCTGCCCAATCTTGGCCAACCGCAACGATCTAAGCGATCCCACGCGGGGGCCTCAGCGCCGGGCCGCAATCCGGGACGTGTTCGCCGCGGCCGAGCGCACTGGGGCCGTAGTCACGACCCGTCAGGCGCTGTCGGTGACCAGCTACATGCTCACTGGCGGCCTGTCCTGCGAGAACGTCCATGCGAAGTACCAGCGATCGCGCTCGAACAGGTTGTGGCAGGCTCCGCACTTGTACCACCAGGCGCTCTTCGGTGACCGGCTGACCCAGCAACAGCGTCATTTGGTTCCTGCCTTCTTCGCGCTACGAAAGCTTGATCCGGGCAAGGTCTCCCGTCGCCAGGTCGACGACCGGCTGGACCCGGACATGGCCGGCGACTTCCCTCCCGCGGACGCCAGCAGCTACCTGCAGAGGGTTCGTACGAATCGGGACGTCCAGAAGCAGGCCGAACAGTTGCGGGGCTTGTACACGTTCCTGCGACGCGCCGACTTCTTCAACAGCGAGGACAACACCGACCGGTTCGCCCGCATGGGTCTGCAGGCCGGCGACGACTTCGTCCGCGTCCAGGACAAGAACCGGGATCTGGCAGACACCAGAGTGCGAGATCGCTTCCTTAAGGGTCTGGAGGCCGTCCAGGGCATCCACCGAGCGGGGAGCAACCCTGACTTCTCCATACTTGACCCTGCCTTCTTCACCCACCGCGCCCGAGCGGCCGTGATCTCCCGGCGAGTGCCCAGCAAGGGCGTCGAGGTCGTCGACCAGGTCACCCAGTGGCAGAGGGAAGGCCGCACGTCGGGCCTCGCTCCCGAGATGCACAAGGCCGTCGAGTGGCTCAACCGAGCCATCTACATCCGTATCCCGGCCGTCGACTCTGACCAGGACGCAGTCTCGGTGGAAGCAGATCTTCTGCGCTTTGAGTTGCTGACACGGTGGGCCGCAGGCCTGCGCAGCGAAGTCCAGCACGAGGCAGAGATCCGCGGCCTGACTGGATCCTTGGCGGAGCTGACTAGCTCCTCAAACAGGGACGACGAGATACAGGTACTGGTAGGCAACGTCATGAGAAAGCTCATGATCGACGTCGGCGACAAGATCAGGTCGGTGCGTGCGTGATGGCCGATCGTTCCAAGGCAGAGGTCGTCCTTCGCCTCTTCGGGGTGAATCTCGAACAACAGGGCCGAGGTTTTTACATCCCGCTTGAGATGCTCGCGATCGCCCGCGGCGTTTACCTGGCGCATCAGGAAGACCCGGCGAAGTTCGCAGGGCTCCTGGACAGCGGAACCAACCCAGCTTACAAGAGGACCTCGCACGACCTAGCCCGGCGGATCGCGACCAAAGCCCACATTGTCGAGGGCAACAAGGAGCTCGGCAAGGCCGTCGAGCTGGACTCCACCGAGACGATGGAAACGCTCCACGCCTTGTTCTCTTCCCTGCTGGTCGAGATTCCCGGACGTCGTAGCCAGCCCAGTTGGTTCGGCGCGCACATCTATCCGTTCGTCGGTGAGCTCATCCACTACGACGCGGTCGAACGCCGCATCAAGCGATCCGATGCCTCCTCCAAGAAGAGCGCAAAGAAGCAAAAGCAGGCCGGCAAGGTCGATGCTGGATATAAAGCTCCGAGTATCGAGCGCTACCTCTTCCGCGATGGTGGCAGCTGGGCCTACAAGGTTCTACGCAGCGACTCTAATCTCGACCGCAAGGAAGCAACCCGACAGGGCCTGCGCAACCTCGTCCAGGACAGTGGCACCCCGTTGGGCAATCTCGCCAAGGCCCTCAGCGCGCACGACTTCGACTACGACGAAGCGCCCGTGGAGGGCTCAGACACAGGAATCAAGCTGCACGAGGATCTCAGCCCGTGGCCTGATCTGCTGCGGGAAGGGGTTCGCAACATCGTCGCCCGGACTGCGACGGTCCCGAGGGCCAAACGCACCGAAAGCCTCATGCACTGGGTTCCCTACTGCTTGGCACGCCACCAGCTGCAACTCGCACGCCGGAAGCTCGACGCTAGCGATCGCGAGTCGATCCTGTTGGACTTCGGCAACGAGGCAACCCCGCTACGCAGAGAGTCGCAGAAGAACCTCACCGGCTTCCGCAATGACATCGTCAACGCAATCAATGTCCAGGCTCGGGAAATGATCCACGAGGCCGAAGTCGCAGGCGACGAGGTCAGGAAGCGCCGCTATGAAAGATTCGCGAAGGAGGCCGGCAGCGCGGTTGCCTCGCCTCGAGCGTTCTTTAGCGAAACCCTCGCCGCTGTGGGAGCCCTGAACGCGACGGTCGGGCGCCGACACTTCACCATGAAGCCCCCGATGCTTGAGTGTCTGGTATCTGCCACCGTCCCGCAGGGCACGGAGACGGAGTTCGACCAGTTCTGCACGCTGCTGTACGAGAAGTACGGGCTCGTCGTAGAGAACAAGGTCGCAGCCTCAAGCCCGTTGGCCCACGAGGTCGACCCATCGTTCCTTGACCACAACGGCAAGGCGTTCCGAGAGAAGCTCGCCGCTATCGGTCTACTCACTCAATATTCAGATGCAACCAGCATGATTCGAGGGGAGCCCCGGTGACCGACAGCAGCATCCGAGCGCTCGGTCGGTTCGTCGCCGACGAAGCACTCCGCAAGGTCACTGAGATCAGCGGAGCCCGTGCCGTCCTGCGAGTCAACGGGTTCGACCGGCCGACCGTGGCCGAGGCTCTCCGTCACACGGCCAAGAGGCTGTTGGAGTCGCCGAGCCTTCAGGTTGTCGTCAAGGTCGGCACCTCAGAGCCAATCGAAGGCGTACCTGTTGATTACCTGCTGGATCCGCAGGACCAGCTGACCAAGTGGCGAAATTCGGGACAGGGTACGGCAGTGTTGCTCTTCGAGTGGGGGCAATCTCCTGACGCACAGGGGCTGGCGGCCATGAACGCCCTTGACGATGCCACGATCCTGGGCGACTACCACGACGCCTCCGACGAGCGCGGGTTCGACAGGTTCATGGCAGAAGCATGGCGAGAAGCGGGTGGCATCGGCACTGTTCCGGCCCTGGTGGCCACCTCTCTGCCGGAGATCTGGCGTGCCATCACCGAGGAAGAACCTCGCTCCTTGCACCGTTGGGCGGCCTTCCTGGTCGAAACCGGGCAGAAGGTGGCAGCTGCTCAGGTCCACACCTCTGACGTGGTCTACTCCGAGATCTCCGCAGCCCTGCCCGCACTTGACCTCTTCCCAGACCGAGGACTCTTCATCAGGCCCGCCGCGCTGCCCGCTCGAATCAAGAAGAACGTCTCGGTCAGTGCCTTCAAACAGCCCACCGGCAAGGAGATCACCGAGGACGACCTGATAGACCGCATCACCGCGACCGAGTTCAGCGCGGAGTCCCTTGACCACATCGGTATGGATTCCGAGTCTGCCAAGATTCGCATGCGCAGCCTCGTGCTCAACCTCAATCGCACTGGTCCTACCCCGCTGGACACTCGTCAGCTCCGCCGCGAACAGGACCTGACCCTCTGGCTTGAAGTGTTCGAGCAGAAGTCCAAGAAGATCGGCCTAGGCCAGCAGGTCCGGCAGGAGATCGAGAGGACCGACGCAACGCGGGTCGACGAGTTCGACGCCATGGTGATCGAAGAAGGGCTTGACCGCGGAGACCAGGAATCCGCACAGCGCTTCCTTGACGAGACTCCCGTCGGTGGGGCCGAACCGCTGGCCGACCTGTTGTCCAAGCGGTCGCGCCGCAAAGTCGAGAAGCTTGCCTACCCGGACTCTCAGTTCGTCCAGGACCCACTGCGTGCCCTGCTGCGCGAGCTGGCCTACTTCTCCGACGAAGAGGAAGGCTCCGTCGTCGTCGGGCTCGAAGGCAGCCAGGAAGCCGGGCGGTGGAGTCGCTGGCTTTTCGCCTTCCTGTACGCCCGCACCCTGCGTGATGTGCAGGACTCCACCGGACTTCGTCTGACCCTGGACGTCAAGGACTGTCTGCTGGACCTGACCAGGCCGCCCTTGCCGGAGGAGGACGAGCCGTTTGACCCGAACATCGAGTGGGCCCCACTGCGCGTCCTGGTCGGAATGGACGGCGCCGCGCAGCGGCGTTTTCGCTGGGACCCACTGGGCATCCCCGGGCAGATCGCAGTGGCGGCCCTCATCCACGGCTTGCGCCCCTCCCCTGGCCATGCCAGCAATCTGACCTTTGACACCTTCCTCGAGAAGTTCAGTGACCCCCGACAGTGGCAGGTAGACGAGCCTGCCCCTGAATCACATTTCGCCGGTCAGCTGGACCTCCTCAAGCGAGACCACTTCGAGCGGTTCTCCGATGGGATTGACGCTGAGAACATCAACGATTACGTACGCGAGTGGGAAGGCGTACTCCGCGAAGCCCGCGCCACGCTGGTTCCTGACAACGCTCCGAACGCAGATCTCGAGGCCGTAGTACTGACCGATATCGTCGGGCTGGCCGATCACCGCATGATGATGCTGGCCACCCACCCGCTGAAGCTTCGCTGGCTGGCAAGGAACTACGCAGAGGTCACCGGCAGCATCAAGACCGCCCTGAACAAGGAGGGAGGTCTGAGCCTCAATCAGGAGAACGAGGACCTTTTCTTCGACGCCATCGACCGTATCTCCCCACATGGGACACCGGCGGTCCTTGTCGGGTCCGGCGGCACGGTCGCCATTCCGATGCGCGAATCGGCTGGCCACGAGGAGTATGCCCCAGTGCGTCTCGGCGGCAACGAGTCCAAGGAATGGCTCTCTAGCGTTGACGAAACCGCGATCGACGAGATGGTCCGTGTCATCACCGACTATCTGTCGACCTACCCCCACAAGCTTGACGGCCTACGCGTACTACTTCTGGACCGCAACGGCGACCCTGTCCTGCCCATGCGCGTGGCCAAGCAGGTAAGAGCCAAGAACCCTCGCCTGAAGGTCGATCTGATCGTGCTGGCTCCCCAGGACACCCATCACGAGATCATTCAGGGTTTCGACCTGCAGTTCTCCGGTGCAGAGATGTCCGAGGACAGCTTCCTGCCCGACGTCCAACTCATCCTGCGAGCATGGGAGCCTGACCAGGAAGCAGGCCTGTCAGGCCTAGAAGACACCATCGACCTCGCCCTAGCTCCGGCACTGTTCGGCACCCAGACCAGTGTCAAGGAGAGCACCAAAAAGGAATCCCTGTCGGGCTCCTTCAACCCCTGGAAGCACCCAGCTTCACACAACCTGGCTCAGACCAGCGAGAACGTCGTGAGAGCGCTGCTGCCCGAGACCGCCGACGAGACTCTTGAATCATGGTCCACCCTGTGCGTGCGCTACGACCGCCGTTCCCCGGTCTCCCGGGAGAGTGTCGACGGCATCGACTACTTCGAGATGCAGGTGCGGTTCGACCAGCACCAGGAACTGTTCACCACTCTGCATCACGTGGCTCACTGGGTCGTCACTCTCGATAGCTTCATCGGTCGTGAGCAAATCGATGCCCTGCACAACCGCCCTGACGTCATCCTCGTCAAGCCCCGCGTGGGGAAGAACGAGTCCTACACCCTCATTGTCAGCTCGCAAACCGGTCGGCAGTTCGTCGTCCAGCGGCTGCGGCGCCGCTTGGAGCAGATCGGCGTCGTTACCCTGCAGGACTCCGAAGGCACTGCTAAGCGGATATACGAGGTCGGCCGCAACGTGGCCCCCGGTGCCGTGCTGCGCTCCCTCGGTATCGGTACCACGGTCAACGAAGTCGTTGGCCTCGTCGCCACGCGGTTTGTCATCGACCAGCAGTTTCCCACCCCTCAGGGCACCGGCCTTGTCACTTGGATCAGCTTCGACGAGCACCACCGCTGGTTCGGCCGCGGACACAAGACCCGTGCTGATCTGGGCCGATTCGCGCTGACTATCCAGGAGGACGGCACCGTTCGCCTGGATGTCCTGGTCGCTGAGTCCAAGTTCCGCCAGACCTTTGACGTAGGTTCCGCCGAGGAACAGCTCACCCGCACCACCGACTTGTGCTGGGATGCCTTCCGCTCAGACGGCGAGGCTCGCCACGACCGTCCCTTCTGGCTGGACGAGCTTGCCGCCGCGATCGCTCAGAGCCGTGGAGACGCCCTACAGGCCGCAGACCTTCCAGCTCGCACCATGATCGGTAACGACGACCCCCATCAGGTCGAGGCGAAGGTCCTTGACGCCTTGCGCTCCGAGGATGTCCAGCTCGGCCAAGTTGTCGGCGTTGCAGTGGCCATCTCAGCCGAAGACGACCAACCGGCCCCCGCGGTTGGAAGCCTCGGCAAGCACACTCTGGTGAGACTGAACAAGCACGAGCTGCTGAACCTCATCGGAGCCCTGCGCGCCAACCTGGTCCCCACCAATGCCGACCCCCTTGTTGTCTCAGGGTCCCTCGGTGTGCCAGTGGACAACCCCGACACTGTCTTCACGAGCCCCTCAGCAGGCATAGCCGCGGAACTACCTACTCCGGAAGACTCGACGTCACCTGCCGAGGTCGTCGGGGTGACTGCTCCAACAACCGCGCCAAGAACGGTAATTGCGCGTCACCCTTCCGCAGAGGTAGATCCTGCCCCTCTGAAGGCTCGCCGCGGTGGGCTCTCCGAGGAGGAGCTGAGGCTTCGATACAACAAGGTCGTCGACGTCTTCGCCCGTCACAAGGTCGCGGTCACCGCCCCGGAGGTCGACAAGTGGCAGGAAGGACCCGGCTTCTACATCTTCCGGTTCATCCCGAGCCCTGGGGTAACCGTTGAAAAGCTAACCAACCGACGCGACGAGATCTTCCTGGCCCTGGCACTGCCGTCCGGCTTCAACATCCGCACCCGCAGCGACCGCGGCTCCGTGCTCTTCGAGGTCCCCAAAATCGACGACGAGAAGTACGGGGTCGACGCCAAGGCACTATGGCGGCAGTGTCCGGCCGATCCCGAGAACCTCGTCGCCCCGCTGGGCGCCGACATCGAAGGCAACCCTGTCATCATCGATCTCTCCTCAGCGGACTCGCCGCACCTGCTGGTGGCCGGTACTACGGGATCAGGAAAGTCCGTCGCTCTGGACACGATTCTTAAGGGTCTGGCCCGGTACGACAAGAGCGCCCTGCGACTCCGCCTCGTCGATCCTAAGGGCACTGAGCTTGTCGACTTTGAGGACGATCCTCACCTTGATGGCGTGATCGGCATGGATGCCGCCGACGCCATCGAGATTCTTGAGGACACTGTCGAAGAAATGGCCCTGCGCTACAAGGACATGAAGGCGAACCGCACACGCAAGCTCGTGGAGTACAACGCCAAGGTCGACAAAGCAGACCGAAAGCCCTGGATCGTCATCGTCCTGGACGAGTACGCCGACCTCACCAGTGATCCCGAAGAGAAGAAGAAGATCGAGGCGCTGCTCAAGCGCCTTACTCAGAAGGCCCGCGCTGCGGGAATTCACGTCATCGCTGCCACGCAACGCCCGAGCGCGGACGTAATCTCGACGACCATCCGCTCCAACTTCCCGGCCCAACTCGCCCTGCGGGTCAAGACTTCGACCGATAGTCGCATCATCCTGGACGAGACCGGAGCCGAGGCTCTGGCCGGCCAGGGTGACGCAATGCTGCACACAGCCAAGGGCACCATACGAATTCAGGTTGCCTACGACGGGAGCTGACCGTCATACTCACGCAGCGAAGCCGCGCTCGCCGTGCCAGTCCACATACTTGTGCACCCTGTTCGTGAAACTGAGTCAAGACGTACCAGCTTGCGCACCGGGGAGTAGCACTTCGTGCGTGTCCAACTAAGGCTCAAGCAGCGTCTCAGTCGCTTCTGCGCACCTCCTCGGCGATGCGCACAGCCGCCTCGCGAGGGTCCTCGTGCTCCCAGATCCGAATCGTTCGCCAACCAGCCTCATGGAGGGTCTTGTCGGTCTCCGCGTCACGTTCCCGGTTGCGGCGGACCTTCTCCGCCCAGTAGTCGGCGTTCGTGGCTGACTTCGTGTGGTGCTCCGGACACCCGTGCCAGAAGCAGCCGTCCAGGAAGACGGCCACGCGAGCTCTCGTGAAGACCAGGTCGGCCGTGCGTCGCACGGCCGACAGCGGTCGCATCGAGACTCGGTAGCGAAGGCCGAGGGCATGGACCGCACGCCGTAGAGCCAGTTCAGGTTTGGTGTCCCGGCTCTTGTTGCTCTGCATGCTCTTGCGCACACCCGGGCTAGACGCCCTCATAGGGCGAGAGACCGACATGGCACCACCGTACGAGCGATCGTCGGAGGATGCGCGACGATCATCTGATCCGATATCTCTGGCAAGTCGTGCCACCGGTGCCGTGCGGAGACACGCGGGTGGGATTGACGAGAACGCGAGCAACCCCTGCTGACCATTGTTAACTTGGGGTATCTGTGGCCAACGTGCGTTGCAGATCAGCCGTGATGACGCGATACGTGGTGCCTATGCGGATGACTTTGCAGGGAAAGCGGTTCTCTCGGGCCAGTTGGTAGGCGCGGGTTCGGCCGAGGCCTAGGGCGCGGGCGGCGGTCTCGATGGTGGTTGTGGTGGGGAGGGCGGCGAGTTCCTCTTGGGTCATGGGTTCCATGCTCAGGCCTCCGGGAGGTTCGTGCGGCGGGGGAAGTGGATGGGGCTGTGTCGTTCGCCGGCCGGAGGCGGTGCGAGGAGCGTTGGGTCGGTGATTGGCCTGGGGAAGTCGTTCGCCGCCGCTGCCACGCCGACGTCGTCCTTGTGCGTCTCGCTTCTGGTCGTTGGGGACGCCTTGCGTCCGCGGCCGGAGCGAGAGTGGACGGCGTTGACGGCGGATTGGGCTTCGCTGAGGGTCGCGCAGAGGGCTTGAATGTGGCGCCTCGCGTCGGCCAGGGCCTGGCCGTGGCGGCTCAGTACGTCGGTGAGGTCTTCGCCGTGGTCGTGGCCGAGTCGGCCAGCCTGGAGTTCGCGCAAGAAGAAGCGGTTGATCTGGTCGAGAGCCTGGTCGAGACCATAGGTGGCTGCGCTGAGGTTGCCGAGGATGGCGTACGCGGTGGAGGGCTGAGTAAGGCTCGGCGGGCCAGCCGTGGCGTAGTTGAGCTGGCGGACGTGTTCGTACAGGTTGGCTGCGAGCTGGACGGTCTCGTCGTCGTTACCAGTGGCGGCGGGGGCCGGCGTGTAGTCGGTCATGTGGGTGTGTCCTCGTGAATGTGGATCCCGTGTTCGGGCTGTGGTCGGTCATGGCTTCGCCTTTCTCGTGCGGTGGGGAAGATGGGCTCAGGTTCGCGGTCTCGGACGCTGCGCCCGTGTACTGCTTGCACATCGTTGAGACTGTTTACGCTCCGTTAGTATGCGCCTGCTTTGATCATTACGCCACTACTGCGTCCGGCGTGGCGTCCGGTCTTGCTGTCGGGCTACCGCGATGGACCGCGGCGGCGGTGCGAGCCAGGTTGCGGGGGCGTGGGCCTGACGGGTTGGCCCTGGTAATCGCTCAACTGATTGCCGAGGGGTATCGGGAAGCCGGTGGCGGCGAGACGCGCGGCGTTCTTCTCGGCCGTGGGATTCGGCGGCGTCCTTGGAAACGTCGGGGACGGCGGTCGTGTCGTGTGCCGGCCGAGGCTGGTGAGCTGGGCGGCAGCTTTTCGGGCGGCAGCGGCCTGGGCGTCACGCTGCTGCAGTTGCCGGAACTCCGCGACCGCCTCGATGAGGGCTGCCACCTGCACGATGAGATGGAGCAGGACGCCAGCGAGGCTCGGGCGGTAACCGCGCCGTCCTCGGATCTCGCATAGGGCCAGTGCGCGGGCAACCGTGCGGAGGTTCGTTCCGTAGGGCGTGTGCGGTGGCTGGTATCCGTAAGGCTCGCGGGCTGCCCGGTCGTAGAAGTCGGCGGCCTCCGCGAGTTCTCGGTTGCCGGTGATGGCCGCGGTGACGTTGAGGACGTCGGCAGCTGCGGCGGCCACGTCGGCGCGGACTCTCGGGTCTTGGATGTGGCGCATCTGCCAGGTGGCTGTGGCGGCGGCTCGGGCGGCCTGCTGGTAGGCGGCGGATCGTTCCTCGTGGGTCAGCTCCCCCCTGTAGAAGGTGTGTTGGTAGGACGGGCTCCTTCCTTGTGGGGCTGACCAGCGGTGACGGAGTTTGGGAAGGGTGAGGTTGGCGGCGAGCCTACCTCCGGAGAACCAGACCGGTTGGCCTTCTTGGTTGGTGTGGTGCGGAAGTGCGACGGCGTACCCGGTGATCTCTCCAGGGTCGCGGGTACTCTCTCGGGTCTTGACCAGCACTCCAGCGTCTTCAAGGGCGGCGAAGAAGTCTGCTTCGTTCTCGGCTCCGGCGGCTGCAGCAGCCACGCGCCGGCGGAGGGTGGTGCGGGGTGGCTCCGGCCAGTTCTTACGGTCAGTGAGTTCTGTCTCGGCTCGGGTCGGTCGGGGCGCTGCTGTGCGGTCGGCGGGTGCGGTTCGGGTGAGGCCGTAGCGTTCCTCGGCGATGTGGCAGGCGTCGGCGACCTTGTAGTAGTCGCGGTGGACGTTGGGGTTGCGCCCGTCCTCGCGGGCCAGGACGACGGCCAAGTGGATGTGGTCGTCGGCGTGCCGTACGGCGATCCAGCGGCATGCCTGGTCGTCGCCTCGTGGGGCGAATCCGGTCTGGTGCATCACCTCCTCGGCGATGTCGGCCCAGTCGTCGTCCGACAGGGTTCGGTCTGTGGGGGCCGCTCGGACCGAGCACTGCCAGACCGGCAAGGTCAGCGGCGTGTGCCGGAGGGTGTCGAGCGGGGAGGTCATGACACCGATCAGGTGGCGGAAGTCTCGATGGCCTCTGGCGTCGAGACCGGGTTCCAGGGCCATGGGGAGCCGGAACCCGGCGACGATGTGGGGATGGACGTGCTCGTTGCGGGTGCCGGGGCCGTAGAGGTAGGACAGCAGCCTTGCGAGGTTCTCGCCTCGGGTTACTTTGCCGATCAACGCAGGAGCCGGCCGATCTCAACGGACGATGTGTCCACTCTGCGGAGGACGTTCTCCAGATACGACAATGCGGCGGACAGTTCGCAGGGCACCTGTCCTGTCGTGTTCGCTATGCGCGCCAGCTGATTGAGGTTCACGCCGATTCGGTTCAGCTGTCGCGCGATGCCGCGCAGTTCTTCGCAGAGTTGTTCGGTTGGTTGCTGTCCTAATTCGTGCTGACGAATGGCTGCCTGTACGGTCTGGGTAATGAAGGTGCCGTAGGCGGCTCCTGCTCGCTGGGCCGCCGCACGAATTTCCTCGTACTCCTGGTCGCTGACTCGGAACCTCATCTCCCGGTCCCGTCGGCGTCCTCCGCCGAGCTGCGAGCGTCGCTGGAGCTTGCGTGGCTGGTTGAACTGCACCTCGCTCGTGACTGCACCTCCGATCAACTCGTTCAGGACCGCGCCCGGTCCCGCACCACAGTGCGGTGGATTTCCATGAATCCACAACGTGTAGCGACACGGTCCTACCTTGCAGCCTCTAAACAGCACGGCACCCAAACTGTGCCAGCGCATCCCTCTCAAGCTCTTACACTGCTGCGGCGGGCGGCGGCGGACCGCTGAGTTACGGCTAGGCCATTCCTAAGAAAGGCCATCAGTAGGCTACTCCTCTCGACCGAGTAGCTTATTACAACTCGCCGCCACGTCTCACTGGAGCCTGCGTCATCCTCGAAAAGGAGGACGACTCGGTGTAGGGCCGCAATGAGAAGATCTGCCTGCGACTCCCATCCATGCGACTGCTGGAGAGAGTGCGCAGCCCAGATCGTTGAGCAGGGCAGCCCTGAGCCGAACTCGGCTGCTCGCTCGAGCCTCCCAGCCGGGACGGCGTCGAGTACTTCGTCGGCGAATGCGACGCCCCGCGCCTCACGGCCGCGGCCCTTCCTCTGGTGGCGCACCTCGCCGCGCCTCATGACTGCAGCCCATCACGAGCAGGAGGCCGCCGTTGACACTGCCACCGGTGCCGCTTCAGCGGACGGGAGGCGCCATGCGCAATTGCCCCTGCTTGATCCGGCGGCACCCGACCAGGAGCCAGCCGAGGAGGCTGCGCCGGCGGCGTGGCTCCGGGTCGGCAGGCCAGAACTGATCCCTTGCGGGAGGCGCCTTCCGATTCGGCGTGTCCCAGGTGCCGTCGAGCGCCCGAGGTGGTGATACCTCGTGCTGGACGTGGAGGCTTCTAACGCTCCGGAGAGCCAGGCACTCCAAGATCGAGTCGATGCGTCGGGCGAGATCAGAGGCGTTCTTCGCCTCGACCAGTTGATCGGGCAGCAAGGCCCAGAGGGAGCCGGTGTACTCGCCCCAGTAGATGCACATGCCGGGGTACCGTCGCCGCAGGGCTTCCACCGCCTGGTCGAGATCGAGCTCCCCTGCCAGGTCGGGGTTCCGCACGGCGGCAGCATCGGGGAGACCGCTGGGCCGGGCAGCGTGCTCACGGTATGTCACAACGTCACCTCCAGAGCGAACGCGGCAGGCGCGCTCGTCAGGTGATGGATGGCCGGGACGGCCGAATGGGGTGTCGTGCGGTCGGTGGATTCCGGGGGAACAGGCCACCGACCGCACGACTGGCCGACCAGGACGGTCGGCGAAGGACGCGCACCAGGGGGTGTAGCGCGCGTCCTGGTCTCAGTGGTTGATCAGGGCCCAGGCGGCGTGACCGTCTGCGCGGTCGTCCTGGCCGGTCTCGTCGGCGTACGCGTCGGCGAGCATCAATCCGCGTCCGTGCTCGGCGGGTTCGGCTTCCTCATCAGTGCGGACGGGGGCGGGGCCGTCGTCCAGCACTGTGAGGAGCGTCTGCCGGTTGCCGATGAGGAGTTCGACTCTGATGCGGCCACCGGGTGCGCCACTGGCCGAGTGCCAGAGCGCATTGGTGCCGTACTCACTGACGATCAACTCGAACGCCTCGGCCAGTTCGGGCTCTTCGGCGAGCAGCAGCCGAACCCAGCGACGTACCAGCGGAATCGCCTCTTCACGGCCCGACACATCAATGCACCACAGCTGATCGGTTCCGCTTGGTGCCGTCCTTCGTCTGTTGAGGGCAGGGGCGTTGCTCCGGAGAGAGGCGGTATCGCGGACGGCTGCTCTGACTGCGTCCGCCTCCGTCTCGGTGGACGCCTGGTCGGGATGCGTCTCGACCACGTGCAAGGAGCCAGTCGGGTCGTTGGGACCGGAGGGCGTGGGCCTCCTTGGGGCTATTCTCATCTGGTCTCCCGTCACGGGGGATGGAGGCCGCGCGGCCGGCCAGGGGCTCCAATCCGTTGTCCGGTCGCGCGGCTGTCTAGTGCGTGCGGTGGTCCGCTTGAGTTCACGATTTCGCTGCGTACTCGGCAGCATCTGACCACGCACCGAGCTAAGCGTCAATGCACTGTGCATGATCTTTTTAGCTTTGTGTTGCTGAAAGTGTGCAAAGAGCTACTGATTTCCGGCAGACTGAGGCCATGGCACCGGTACCCCACAGCCTGACCGCTCGCGGCCGCAGGCTGGCCCGCGAACTCAGAGCCCACCGCGAACGCGCCGGGATGACGCTCGACCAGGCGGCCGCAGCACTCGGCTGGAACCGGTTCAAGCTCGGCCGGATCGAGGCCGGGAAGACCAGGGCCACAGCGGCGGACGTGGGCCGCATCCTCGACCTCTACGGCACCGAAGACTCAGTGCACGCCGCCCTCGTCCAACTGGCACGCGACGCCGGCCGGCGCGGATGGTGGACCGCTTACTCCGGCGTCTTCACCGGCGGATACGTCAGCCTGGAAGACGAAGCATCAGTGATCCGCACCTACCACGTACAGCTCATCCCCGGCCTGCTCCAGACGGAGGACTACGCACGGGCCATCATCTCCGCTGGTGTCCCCAACGCCCCGGACGAGGTGAACAAGCGACTCCACGCGCGCATGGCTCGCAAGACACTGCTCAGCCGTCCGGATGCACCCACGCTCAAGGCCGTGCTCGCCGAATCGGCGCTCCGGCAACTCATCGGCGGCCCACAGGTGATGCGTGACCAACTCATCGAACTCACCCGAGTCGCCCAGCGTCCCAACGTTGACCTCCGCGCCCTGCCGTACACGGTCGGCGCCCGCGCCGGGGTCGAGGGTTCTTTCGTCATCCTCGGCTACTCCGACCCGCTGGACCCCGACATCGGCTACTCCGAAGGCATCTACGGCAACGTTTACATCGAAGGCGCAGACCACATTGCCCGATGCAACGCCGCCTTCGATGCCATCTGGGACGCTGCCCTTGGCGAGGACCAGAGTGCAGCTCTCATCACCGCAATCGCCGCAGAGCTGTAGATACCCTGACCGTATGACCCCCTCCGCAGACCCTTCATCCGTCGTATGGCGCAAAGCCTCCAAGAGCACCGCGACGGGCAACGAGTGCGTTGAACTCGCCGCCATCGCCGACGTCATCGCCGTGCGCGACTCCAAGCGCCCTGCCGGACGCGACGTGACAATGACGCGTCCGGCGTTCACGCTGCTGGTCAATGAGATTCGCCGAGGTGATTACGACCTCTGAGGTCCAGGCGGCGGGGTGTGCCCATCAGAGTCCGCTCGAACGCATCGCAAGAGATGTTACGCAAGTTGGTGCAGGCCCCATTCTGCATAGTGCCCCCTGCCGCTCCAGCGGGAACGTAGGGAAGCCCGGCCCGGCCATGTATGTTCCAGTGTTGTGAACTCTCGGCCCAGTGCGGATCGAGGACTCATCGCTGTGCATCCAGCGTCGGCGATTGCATAGTGGGGAACTCGGGCGACAAAGTCATCAGGAAGCCGCCTCGGCATGTCGTAGGGCGGGCCGAGTATTTGCTGGGCAAACCCTACGGAGCGATGATCGACGCCGTCGCGGGCGGCGTTTTGGGCGTGGGAATAGCCCTCCACCAGCGCAAGCCGGCGCGCATCGCACCGGTCCCACAACCGCGTGTGTTCTGCGGGTTTCCCCACATGTGCGGAATGACCACGGCGTTGGTGCGGTTAACCTCGAGGTTAGTGATCAGTCCGGCCGCGCGTCCGGGTCGGGTTCCAAACGTGATTGTCCGGTTCGGCTGGCCGGGATACAGGTGCGGAGATGTGCGGCTACCGCGATTATTAGGGTGTCTACGCGTCCTGCACCTGATTGGCGTCCTCGAGGTGGTCGAAGACGGCATCGGCCACATCCGGCAGGACGAACGGCTTGCGTCGTCGTTCCTCGCCCACACCGGCCCGGAAATCCGTCCCTCAACCCCACACAGCCAACGAAAAACTCAGCAAGACGAACTCCTCGTTCCTAGGTGTTGCCAAGCGTCAGCAAGGAGTTCGAGCAGGTTAGCGCGGTTGAGATCTGCTGGGTGGAGTTCCTGGATGACCTGAGCGAGCCGTAGGGCGGTGGCCACGGCTTCACCCGGGGGCAACTGGAGCCGCTCCATGACGTTGGCGGCGGAGATTGGGAGTAGCGCCACGGTCTCCTCAAGAATGACGCGCTCCACGTGCCGCCCGATCGCGTCGTCTTTGTTGCCTCCCGAGGGAAGGAGTGCGAGTCGCTTGTCCAGGCGCCGTTGGTGGCGGTGCTCTAGCGCGCGCAAGTCCGGCTTAGTATGGCCGAGGTCCCCGGCAGCCCGTTGGAGCAATCCCTGATAGTCGAGCACGGCTCCGGTTTTGCTGAGCCTGTCCTTCCACAGTTCGCGAAGATACTCACTGTCCTGGTGCCTATCGATCGCGTGAGCGATGTCGATCGCCTGAGAAAGGTAACGCTCGGCGGATTCAAATAGGCTGATCTGACAGCGCCGCCACTGCTCTTCGTCACGGGGTATCGAAGCCCCGCAGGCTCTTCGATACCAACGGTAGCATTCCTCGAGAGTCCGTCGGTCTTTGGGATCGTCCCTGTCAAGGTGATGTGCGAATCGGGTGCGCAGCCTTCCGATTATATGGATGAACTCTCGGGCTTCACCGTCGTCCTTCCCCACTCGATTCGCATGGTCGAAGAGGAAGTCCAAACTGGTTTGCCAGGCTTCGGTCAGCCACGAACTCAACCACATAGTCGCGGTTCTAAAACCGTATTGGGGTTCTTCATCAATCGGGTTAGGGCGCGGTGCTGTCACCGTGCCACCGACGGGCGCGGACGTCAGCGCATCGCAGAGATCTTCTAGTTCCTGCTTTCTGCGATCCAGGTTGACAAGCAGCACAGCCTCGAAACCACTGGAGCCGTGGGCGCTCAAGAGACGCCCCTCTCCCCGTTCGTCGGCATGGGGCGCGAGATAATCTTGGGTCCGCGTCTATTGCCGGGTGAACGAGCTGGTTCGAGGATAGGGCCGCGCAGATTAAAGGCTACATAGGCCTCGGGCAGCGCGAGTCCTTCCTGCAGCTCTTCAGTTTTGAAGTCGGCGCTTTGAAATGGCACCGCCCGCGACAGTTCGCCGACCCAGCACCGGCCTTTCCGTCGGTCCGGGTCCAAGTGCTGGACCACCGGTCGGAACTTCCGCGGCATCCCGGAGGAATCGCTCGCCAGGTATACGTTGACGATGCGGCGTCGGGACGACTGGGACTCACGTTCCGCATCCCTGAAGGCGTCGAATGCGGAGGCGAATTCGCGGAGATGGAACAGTGCGAGCGCCCGCATGAACTCTACGCGGAGTGCCGAAAGTTCATCCTCGGCACGTAGCCGGTTGGCCAGGTCGAGGCATTCGACCCACTGCTGCTTGGTGAGCGGAAGCGTGAGCCGTTCTTCTGCCATGAACCGGTATCCGGTTTTGTCCAGCCAGAAAAGGTCGACGAGAAGCCTGAGGCATCGCCGGTCATCCTTCGCAGTGGGATGGGCGTGGAGATAGGCGAGCGCTTCCCGGACACCATCCGGGTCGGTGGTGTTGCGGATGAGTCCGCTGATCCGGAGTGCGTAGAGATAGGCGGCGAGCGGCTCGTCTCCGTCTGCCAGCTGCTGAAGCTTCTCATCGGCAATCTTGGTCTTGTCGGCTGTCCGGGCGATGTCAGAGAACCTGGCATTATACTTGGCCTCTTGCTTCGGGCTGAGATCGGAAACCTCGATGAGGAGTAGCCGTGAGAAGCATTCGGCGATCAGGTTTGCTGCTTGCTCTTCGGGGAGGATTTTCTGGTTGAAGAGCTCGAGGGCCACCCAGCACAGGACGTCCACTGAGTAGTACTTGTCCTGGTCGCCTCGCATCGCGTCCGAGGTGATCCGGATGACGCGCTCTAGCATCACGGTGACGGTCTCCATCGGGATAGGAGACGGAAGTGAATTATCGGGGCCACTGCGCAGTAGTTCGTAAAGCTGGGAGCCGGCGACGCTGGCTTGTTCCACCAGCAGGTTCGACCGGATGCCTCGTGCGCCGCGATGGGCCGTTCGGGTCTGCTCGAGCGCCTCGTCGACCACTTCCTCCGCTCTGCAGAGGACTTCGTTGCGTTCGGCAGAGTTCGCCGTTTGCGTGCGCTGTGTGAACTTGACCCATTCACGACAGAGATTGGTCTCCAACAATGCCAGGCGCGGACTGGGCGAGAAGGCCGAACTGTTCGCATCGGCGATGGCATTGGCGATACGAAGGTAATGCTCAGCATACCGTTGATCCTCATCACCCTGGGGGCCTATCCGAGAGAGCAGATCGACGGCAAATTGGACCTCACCACCGCCAAAGGCAGTGGTGTCTGGGCGGATGCAGGACAACACGTCCGCCAACGTCTCGATCTCGGCCTGATTCGTGGTTCGCTCGGCCTCGATCAATACCGTGGCTTCGAGTTCGTTGCGGGCGGACAAGTTGTAGTTCCCGTTCTGATCCTCCCCCCACTGGACCAGGTCGATCTTGCTCAACAGTTGCGGCAGGTTACGTACGCCATCGCGCCCAACGACGCGCAGCGCCAGGTCGAGCGGGACGGGCTGGCCGTGCCGCGAGGCGATGAGGACCGTATGGATGAGCTTCTCGTAGGGGCCCCGGTAGAAGGACTTGTCTTCCTCTTGCTCCTCTTCGACTTCACGCAGCGCCAGCGCGAGCTCGTCGAGCAACCCCGCAGCGTAAAGCGCTGCAGCCATCGCGGTGGGCGGCTCGTAGTCGGCTTCGGTCCGAGCCGCGCGAGTGAGAGTGCTTTCGGTGTGTCTGAGTTCGAGCACCAGCCCCTTGCTGACCGCACCCCGGCTATCAGGAAGCAACCGGTAGAGCGCACTGAGGAAGGTATTGTCCTTCAGGATTTTGCGATCTCTGGCGTGAATCTGGACGCCAATGCCGTCCAGATGCCTCTCGAAGCGCTGCATCTCCTTCTGTCGGAGGGATGCAGGAGCCGTGACGCTAGGCTTCGGAAGATCCTTCCTGAAATAGCAACTGCCGACGAGAACGGTTCGGCGACCACGGGAATCGAGGTACTTTTTCAGGCGAGAGTATTCGTCCGGATCAAGCATGCCATCCCAGACCAGCAGGGTGACCGGGATGGATATCTCTTCGGCCCACGCGCAGAAATCATCGATCACTTCGTATGAAGGCCGACTGGCGCGGCGCGGGATATGTATCACCGCGTACTTGCGTTCCTTGGCCACCGAAAAAGCGAGAGAGGCCAACGCGACAGTCTTGCCGGTACCTGTCTGGCCTGTGAGTAGGATCGGTGGATCCCCCTGGCTGCGGCCCTCCAACGATCTGCCAACCAGACTTCGCAGTTGCGTCTCATAATCTCGTTGGAAGGCTAAACCGCTGTTGATCGCCGTCCAGAACGATGAAGGGTCGGTGGCACCGAGGAACTCGCGGAAGGTGAGATAGCGGCGCTCCTCCGATTGGACAGGCGGCGAAGCCAGCAGGTCGACCTCCATTAACTGCCCAAAGGACGACACTGCATTCCATCGATCGCGTGGAACGTCGTGCAGTTCATGTCCGCACTGAATCTGATGGCGACCAGGAGAAAACCGTTGCGGCGCAGAGAGTCTGCCTCGCTTTTTGGCTTCCTCAATATAGGTCGCCAGGTCTTCCTCGTGAGGGACCAGCACCTTCTCGTTGACGGCTGCCGCGATGAGTTCGTCTTCGAGTTCTACCTCGGTGGCAGAGAAGAGGTGGGCCTGCGCCTGGCCGAGTCCGTGCAGTATTCCGTATAGGTCATCTGAATCGAACCAGTCATCGATGCTCCAAGCCTCGATGACGAGTACACCACGTGGTGTGATCATTTCGTCGGGTAGCCGCTTGGCCAGCGCTCGCGCCTCGGCACGGCGCACACTGAACTCACGACGGTTGGTCGGTGGCTGGTACTCGGGAGGCTGGTCCGCGTCACCGAAGAGGAGCAGGGACTGAACGCGGGCTGCGCTGCGCGGCGACGGCAGACGGAGCATCGAGGAAGCCACGGGCTGAACTTCTCGCCATTCATTGCGCAGCGCTCGTATCAGAAGAGAATCGATGGCTGTGCTGAGCACCCCGTTCCAAGGAAGCTCAGCAACGACGCGCAGCCACGCCGGTACCGCCAACTGGGAGGATGTCTCCTTCAACGCTTGGAGTGCGGCTTCTCTCCGCCCAGACGGTATTGTCCGTAGAAGCTGATAGATGTCCTCGTCGCCCGGAGGGATCCCCGCAGCTCGCGCCACTGGACCGACCAAGGGGTCTCGGCCGTTCTCTAGCAAGAGGTGCTTCTGCCCCAACAGTAGGTAAGAGGGCCCTTGCTCGAGACGTGAAACCAGATCCTCGGGGGCAGCGTTCATCGCTCTCCTCGCAAAGGTCAAGATTGCGCAAATTACCACGATAGCCAATCTTCCCGTCACGGGGTGGCTAGACCGGACCCAAGACGCCTGCAGCAGTCCCGTAGCGAGCACCTCCCTACCAGGTGGCCCACAAGCCTTGCCTCTTCACTCTCAAGGTCGAACCGCTGCGTCCCGGTCGGCGAAGCGCTGGACCGCTCGGCGAAGGGACGAGTTGTTCCGGCCTTCTTGGCTGCGCCCCTCGTCTATCGGGTAGTTGATCGGTTGCGAGTTCTGGCGAGGGCTTCGAGGGCGGTTTCGTCGGCGTCGGGGAGGGTGTGTAGGTAGCGCTCCGTGGTGGCTATGGAGGCGTGGCCTAGTCGTTCTTTGACTACCTGGAGGTCGGCGCCGCCGTTGAGGAGCCAGGAGGCGTGGGCGTGGCGTAGGTCGCGCATGGTGGGTTTGAAGTTGAGGCCGGCGGCGGCCAGGGCGGGGTTCCAGATTCTGCGGCGGAACCAGTCGTTGGGGATGTGGCCGTCGGTTTCGCGGACGCGGCGGGGGCGAGGGTTGTCCTTGCCGTTCGCGCGGCGGGCGGCTCGGTAGAGGGAGAAGGCGCCTCGGCAGTAGTCGCAGCGGCAGCGGCCGGCGGTGTAGCCGCTGAGCGTGCCGTGGTTGTAGGTGCGGCCCTTCTCGTTGGGTTCTGTGCGGCCAAGTGTCTCTGGGTCTGGGATCTCGGTGATGCGGGCTCGGGGCTTGTCCTGGGGCGGCATCTGGAAGAGGAGGTCTTCCTGGGTCAGGCTGGCGGCCCGGATGTGGTCTTCGAGCTTCTCGATGATCTGGGTGCTGAGCTTGAAGCGGCGGAACTCCTTGTCCTTCGGGTAGTCCTTGACCAGGAAGTGGCGTCCCTCCGGGTGGAACTTCGGGTTCAGCTCGACGACCGTGCGGCTGACCGTGAGGATGCGGGTTCGGAGGTTGACGTCCTTCACGCGCAGCTCGCTGAGTTCGCCCCAGCGGAGGCCGCTCTCGATCTCGGTTTCGGCGAGTAGGCGGAAGGTGCCTTCGGGGAGGGCGTTGTAGACGTCGTCGAACTGCTCGGGAGTGATGATCTCTAGGGGCTTGCGGACGACCGGGGGTGTGCGGACGCCGCGGCAGGGGTGGATGAAGGTGACCTGGTCGTCCATCGCCGTGGTGAAGATGGCGCTGAGGATGATCTTTTGGTACCGGATGTTCACGGGCTTCATGCCCTGGTTCTTGAGGGCCGTGATCCACGCGCGGACGTGCTCGGGGAGGATGTCGATCATCCGCATCGAGCCGAACGTCGGCATGATGTTCCGGTAGATCGCGTACGTGTAGCTCTCACGGGTGGTGGCCTCGACCTGGTGGTTCGGGAGCCAGACCTGCTCGACGTAGTCCTTGAACCGCTGCTTTCCGCGGCCCGGGTCGCCGGTTCGGCCTCTGGAGACCTCCACCTCGGCTCGCTGCCATGCCTTGTCGGCTTCCCTTTTGTTCGAGTATGTCCCGGCTGACCGAAGACGACCCTTGATGTCGACGTAGCAGGCCGTGTAGCGGTACTTTCCGTTGTTGCCTTTGCGCTTCTTCGCGTATCCCACGAGGCGATCTCCCCATGATCATCCGTCCGTGATTTGTCCGTGGACGGCGGCGAACCGGCCATCCTTGTCCGTGAGCCATTGGCACCGGAACCCGCCGCCCACCTGGGATTTTAACGCGAATCAGCTTTACCTGCATGACCCCCGAATAGCCATGTTTTGGCGTTCGGGACTGAAGAGATCGTGGGTTCAAAAGTCGCCTGCCCGACAGAGACTTTCAGACTAGAGGGCCGGATTTTCTTCGCGATCGAAAAGATCGACTCGCGTGGACGGATTATTTCGCCTTTAGGGCGTAGCGGATCACGCAAAATGGGCGTCTTCGGCGGCGGCTACGTGCAGCTTTCTGGTGCGTTGAAAGGGCGGGTGAACCCCCCTTCCCTCTTGGAGAACGCCCTTGGCCAATGGCGTCCGACCCCGTGGCAGTCGGACTCGCCCCGCAATCGGCCATCTCCTCGACGGTCCCCTACGCGTCCCGTCCCCACCCAGCGGGCGAGGTCGGGTCACTGACACGGTGTCCAGTATTGGGTCTTGCGCGCATTCGGCTCCTTGTTCTACAAGTTGTAGTACTAAACTGTCCGGTTTCGGGATGCTCAGCGCACGCGGACGGCAGGTCATGACCATGCCCGGGGAGAAGCTGGAAGCCCGGCTCGGCGCCCCCCTCCCTGTGCGTCCCGAGGGGCGACCTGCTGACGCGGCTTCACCACGGGCTTCCATCGGGGACGGTGCGGTTCGGCGAACGCGTCGCGCGCTACCGGCAGCAGGGCCGGATCGTGCGGATCGAGACCGAATCCGGGGTTGTCCCACACCGCGGATCTCCTGATCGGCGCAAACGGCATGTGGCCCCGCGTCCGAACAGCACTTTTCGGCGCCGGCGGTCCGAAGCCGACCGGTACGGCGACCTTGCAGGGGCTCACCCACTCCACGTTGAATCTCGGCGGACGTTCGCTGCTGCTCGCGGGCCTGGAGGGCAAGGCGGGCTTCGGGCCGGCGGGTGATGGCCGCGTGTGGTGGTTCTTCGACGTCCCATGGTCGCCCGGAGACCGTCTCGGAAGTCCCCTCGATCAACTTCGCCGGCGCTTCGGCGACTGGGCCTGGGCCGGTCCCCGAGCCACTCGGCGAACTGACGGATGACGACGTGCAAGTCTTCCCGAACCACCGGCATTCCATTCCGTGGCACTGAGGCAAGGGGCGCGGCGTACTGATCGGTAACGCCATGCATGGGATGCCGCCCTTCATGGCACAGGGGGCCAACCAGGCACGTGAGGACGTATCCCCCCTGCTGACAGGCTGCTGGCCCAGGGAGAGGAACGGCCCTTGCAGTACGGCCCGCAGCGCCACCACCGGGCCCGCCTCGCCTCCTCGATCGCGACCTACAGCCGATTCACCGACGGTCCGCTGGCCATACTGCAGTCGGAACCCGTCCTCCACGCCATGTCAGCGGCATCCGATGCGCAGGCGACGACCGCCCTGACGACCTTTCTGCGAGCTACCAGCAACCGCCTGCAAGCAGCGTCACCTCTGCTGGCTAAGAGGTCATAACAAAATGTGCATGTGATGCGACATGGTGTGATGTCCGGGTGTGATGTAGGCGGGTGCGTAAGGGCGAGCAACCTCCATGGATCGTGGCCGACAGCCTGTGGGAGCGGATCGAGCCGCTGCTGCCGAAGGTCGAGCGCCGCAAGCACCACCCTGGGCGTAAGCGGTTGGACGACCGCAAGGTGCTGTGCGGGATCTTGTTCGTGCTGCACACCGGGATCCGGTGGGAGTTCCTGCCCCAGGAGTTGGGGTTCGGGTCGGGTATGACGTGCTGGCGGCGGTTGGCCGAGTGGCACCAGGCGGGCGTCTGGGAGCGGTTGCACCGGCTGCTGCTTGAGGAGTTGCATGCCGCCGGGCAGCTGGACTGGTCCAGGGCGGTGATCGACAACTCCCACGTGCGGGCTTTGAAGGGCGGCCCAAAACCGGGCCGAGCCCGGTCGATCGCGGCCGACCGGGCTCCAAGCACCACCTGCTGACCGACGGCCACGGCACCCCGCTCGCGGTGTCGCTGACCGGCGGGAACCGCAACGACGTCACTCAGTTGATGCCGTTGCTGGAGGCGGTGCCGCCCGTCCGGGGCCGGGTCGGCCGGCCTCGACGAAGACCCGGGCGGCTGCTGGCCGACCGCGGCTACGACCACGACAAGTACCGGCGCCTGGTGCGGGCCAGGGGCATCAAACCGGTCATCGCCCACCGCGGCGCCCCGCACGGGTCCGGGCTGGGCGTCCACCGCTACGTCGTCGAGCGCACCATCGGCCTGCTGCACTGGTTCCGCCGCTTACGCATCCGCTGGGAAATCCGCGACGACATCCACGAGGCGTTCATGACCCTCGCCGCAGCCATCATCTGCTGGCGACGCCTCGTCCGCTGATTCTGTTACGACCTCTAACGCCTAGCGTGGCGGATCTTCAGCCGCCCGAAACCCATCGTTCCGGAGATCCGGATCTTCGGGCCGCCGGGGCGGGAGGGGCGCCGGGGCTTGTAGTGGGAGTCCTTCCACACGGTGCGCAGGCCCTCGACGTCGACGACCGCGTCACGCGGAACCGTGATTTTCGCCTGGCCGGTGGTGAGCTGCAGCTCGATGTCGACCACAGGGTGCTCGATGACCGCTCGGGCCAGGTCGAGGTGCACCTTTCCGAACGCCGATTCGACCTTGAGGTTGCGGGGCACCCGCCACGGGCCGCGCCGCCGGATCCGTCCACTGAGGGCACCGATCGTGGACGTGTCCGCCTGCTCCTCCGGGAGCGAGGCCAGGGACGTCGCGAGATCGGCGTAGGTCTTGGCGGTGAGCGCCTGGTGGAGGAGTCCGTCCATTTCTTCGTGCGGAATCTGGCCCCGGGAGTATGCGTTCTGCAAGCGCTCTATGGCCGTGTCACGGTCTTCTTCGCTGACCGGTCGCGATGAGTCGTCCGGTATGGGGGGCACCGGCTCACTCTACTGCCGGACCGGGCGATCGCTCTGCAGGCGGCATCCGCCGGAACCACGATCCGCGGGAGATCAGGAGGGGCGCCGCGGGCCCCAGTGCGCACGGATCGCGACGCGGCGCTCAAGT
This sequence comes from Actinomadura sp. 7K534, assembly GCF_004348575.1. Taxonomy (NCBI): domain Bacteria; kingdom Bacillati; phylum Actinomycetota; class Actinomycetes; order Streptosporangiales; family Thermomonosporaceae; genus Actinomadura; species Actinomadura sp. 7K534. The sequence continues at coordinate 2,907 of NZ_SMKB01000062.1, read as the reverse complement.
TCGGCAGGCTTCGCAGGATTGCGCGCTGGAGATCGGGCGTCCGGCCAACGTGATCGCGCTCTGCGATGCCTCTGGCGATGACCGCGCCCGCGCCCCTGGATGGGCCTTTTCACGGAGGTCGGTCACGAGGCGGCACGGGCCGCTGGAACGGGGGCGACGTGCGTTGGGCGATCACGCGGCCCAGCACCGCGTCCCGCGCCAGCGCTTGCACGACGGGCAGGAGCCGGCTCGGGGTGCGGTACGCCAACAGCCGGCTCTGGCCCATGGGTGGAGGTGGCGGTGGGGGCCGGTGCGTCAGTGCCAGTAGTCGCGTTCGGGGAGTTGGAGCCACATGTCGGCGGGGCCGGTGAGTGGGCGCGAGTCGGTTGGTTGCAGTCCTGCGTAGGCGAAGCAGAACGCCACAGCATTGTGTTGGTAGAGGTAGGCAAAAAGGACCTCCTCGGCCGTGTCGTTGGAGCCGGGCTCTCCTCCGGGATGCAGGTCCCATGCTTCGAGTACGCCGTCCCGGGCGATGCTTCCCTGGTTTCCGCTCTTCGGGTTGGCGTACATGGCGTAGCACACGGTCCCTTTCGAAAGGGCCTTGGCCACGCCGGGCATTGACGCCCCATAGGCCCATGGCTGGACGACGACGCACCCACCCGGGACATCGGTCACGCCGACCACAGAGTCGTCGTGATCGAGGAGCTCCTCGGACTCCGGCGCTTCGACCGTCGGCGCCTCCAGGCGCCGGGCGGCCTCGTCCGCGGTTATGCCGGCTACGCAGGCCAGGCTGAAGCCGTCGTAGTAGAGATCGCTCAAGGCACTGATCAGGCGTGGGGCTTCCGCGACCATTGCGGCTTCGGCTGCCGAAAGCTCGGCGCGGGGCGGTGAGAACAGGTCCGGGTGCGGGCCGGCCAGGGCGAGTCGGCCGGGTGACCAGCCGGCCATCATGGGGCGCCACGGGTCGGCGCCGGCCTCGGCCAGGGCGCGGGCGTAGTCGGGACGGTTGTCGAAGACGGCTCTCCAGAGGGCGGTCCGGCCCTGGTCCTCGGCGTCTACGTCTCTGACGTGCCTGGCCAGTTCCGCGACCACTTCAGGGGTGCCGAACCTTACTGCGTAGTCCAGGGGACGGTGATATCCGGAGATGAGGGCGTCCGGATCGGCGCCCGCTTCGAGGTTCGCGCGGACCTGGGCGAGGTCGCGCCATGACGTGTGCGCCCATGCGTTGGTGTCCATGGGAAGCAGATTGTGGTTCGCAGGTCTGTCATTTCACGCGAGGACGCCCCTGAGGGGGTGCCCGGTCCGCGCGGTATGCGGGACGGGAACGGAAATCGGGGGTGCGGCGAAGGGGGTGGTGATGGGCGAGTACTTCGGATGAGAGGTGTGCACGATGGAGATGCGACATTGACCGCTGACTTGGGTCGCCAAGTAGCGGACGCCGAGCTTGTTGCTCGGTTTCGGCGGGATCCGGACGAGTTCACCGCCGTCTACGACCGCTACTTCCGCGACGTGTACCGGTACGCGGTCGGGCGATTGGACGTGCAGACGGGCGAGGACATCGCCGCGGAGACGTTCTGTGTGGCATTCGCGCAGCGGGACGGCTTCGATCCCGAGCGGGGTGGCCTGCGGCCTTGGCTGTTCGGTATCGCCACGAAGCTGATGGCGCGGCACCGGCGCAAAGAGGCTCGGCATTACAAGGCGCTGATACGGACGGGCGCGGCGGCCTTCATCGAGGGTCATGAGAGTCGTGTGGTCACTTCGGTGGCGGCGCAGCGTCTGCAGCCGCAATTGCTCAAGGCCCTTACCAAGCTGAACTCGGGGGAGCGCGACGTCGTCCTGCTCATCGCCGTCGGGCAGCTCAGTCATGAGGAAGTGGCCCAGACGCTCGGGATAGCCGACGGCACGGTGCGGTCTCGGCTCAGCCGGGCGCGCAAGAAGTTCCAGCAGATGATCGATCGGGAGGCAATCAATGGATGACCTGCAGCTCATCGGTGCCACGCTCACCAAGCCGGAGCCTTCCGCCGAAACCATCGAGCGCGGTCGGCACCAACTGCAGAACGCGATGCGTGAGCCCGTTCGGCGGCGCCGGGCGTGGAGGCCGGTGCTCGCGATCGGGGTGGCGGCCGCGACGGGGGCCGCGGCGGTCGCCCTCGTCACGGGTGGGGGGTCGCCGGACCCGGCCGGGGAAGGGACTGCGACCGTCCAGATGTCGGGTCCGCAGGTGCTTCTCGCCGCGGCCACCGTCGCGGAGACCAAGCCGGCGGCCTCGGGCACCTACTGGCACGTCAAAAGCGTGGCCCCGAACAGCGCCAACTTCAAGACCTTCGAGTCCTGGACCACGGTCGATGGCCGGCAGTGGGTCCGCTACGACGAAGGTGCCCTCAAGAAGCTTCCCGGGCGGCATCCCATCACGGTGCGCGGTACCCGCCTCGGGCTCGCGCAGATCGCGGAGCTTCCGACCTCCGCCGCCGAGTTGAAGGCGACGCTGCTGAACAGCAGGACGACGGGGCAGAAGAGGGCGCAGATCACGGAGGAGACCAACCTGCTGCTCCTGCTGACCGATCTGCTCAGCGACGTTCCGGCGCCGCCCAAGGTCCGGGCAGCGGCCCTGCGGGCGCTGGCCACGCTTCCGCACGTCAAGAACCTGGGGAAGGTCCCTGGTGGGCAGAGCCTGCTGTTCGCCGCGGACGGCGGCGGTACCGAGCTGGTGGTCAATCCCGAGACCTCCGAGGTGAACGCCGAGGGCTACGCCGACGTGAACGGGAAGCGGGAGTCGATGGGCGGGATCAGCTCCACGTCCAGATGGACCGACGAACTCCCCCGGTAGCCGAGGGGCCGCGGTCGTGCGGCTGGTGGATGACCGATCGGTCACCGGCCGCACGATCCAAGGCCGTTTGAGGGGGTGGGTTGGGGTGCAGACTGTCCGGG
>NZ_SMKB01000538.1:0-685 GCF_004348575.1 Actinomadura sp. 7K534 | reverse complement strand
CCCTTGGCGCTCCGCGCCCCGCCCGCGTCCCCAACGCCGTCCATGACGATCATCATCAGCCGCCGCTCCCCCTCCGGCAAGGCCCCGCTTCCCTTACTGCGGCGGCGCGGTCGCGTCGGCTACCGTTGAACCACCCGGATCTTGACGAGGACGCAGCCGTGAACCTGCAGGACATGATGGTGCAGCACGACAGCTCGTCGCGCACCGTCGACAAGTACCTCATGTCCCACGAGGGACGCGTCATCGCCGTTCGCCACCATCCCGCCGTCCTCATCCCCTCGGTCTCGCTCGTCGTCGGCGGGCTGGTCGCCTGTGCCTCGGTCGCCGTGATCACCGGCGTCATCTGGATCTGGTGGCTGTGGCTGCCCACGCTCGGCTACCTGCTGTGGAAGATCATCGCCTGGTCGCTGGAGTTCTTCCTCGTCACCGAGCACCGGGTGATGCTGGTCAAGGGCGTGCTCAACCGCAACGTCGCGATGATGCCGCTGTCCAAGGTCACCGACATCACGCTGAACCGCTCCATGATCGGCCGGATGCTCGGTTACGGCGAGTTCCTCACCGAGTCCGCGGGCCAGAGCCAGGCCATCCGCGCCGTCAACTTCATGCCGTACCCGGAACAGCTCTACCTGGAAGTCTCCTCCGTAATCTTCGGCACCATCGACGAATCCCCCGACTAGCCCCGCCC
>NZ_SMKB01000537.1:0-690 GCF_004348575.1 Actinomadura sp. 7K534 | reverse complement strand
CCCCCCACCCGGCGCCGCCGACCCGGCCGCCGAACCCGGCCTCCAGGTCGATGCCCGTGCCCGAGGACCGGCTGGTGGTGACCGCCATCGAGCCGTCCGCGTTGCTGTCCACCTGCGTGGTCTCCGACTCCTGGTCGCCGATCGCGATGAACTTCCGGCCCGTCGTCGACTGGTCGAGGTTCTGGTGGACGGTGCACTCGCTCAGCGCCGGGACGGCGGAGGGCGGCGCGGCCTCGCAGTCCCCGCCGAACAGCCGGCAGATGGCGGCCCTCGTCTCGCCGGCCACCGTTCCCATGACCGGCGAGGCGGCCAGGGCCCCGATGACCACGGCCGAGACCAGAATGAGGGCGCCGTACTCGAGAGCGCTCGCGCCCCGGTCGGCAGAGGCGGGGCTGCGACCACGACTGCGCTGGGCCATGAGCGAAGCATGACCGCGCCACCACCCACTGGCGAGGGCCCCCGGACCCAAAGTCCCGACCCAACCGCCGCCGCGGCGCCCAGGACCACTGGGCCCTCTTACGTCAAGTCGCCGACCCGGGAAAAGACCGGGCCGGATATCCGGCGCATCGAGTCGGGCCTTCCCAAAGCCGCCCTTCCGAGTCAGTATGCAAGCACTTACTTATAGGAAGGGAGACCATGCGCCCCCTCATCGCACTCATCGCGTTGCTGCTGGCCATCCCCCTGCCTGTC
>NZ_SMKB01000536.1:0-691 GCF_004348575.1 Actinomadura sp. 7K534 | reverse complement strand
GGGTCGGACGAGCGGGGGTCGCCGCCGCGCGGGCCGGGGTCGGCGGGCATGTCGTAGCCGCCCTGCCGGCCGCCCAGCGGGTCGGCGCCGTAGTCGCCGTAGGACGGCTCGGGAGAGCCGTACTGGGGCTGCTCGGAGTACCCCTGGTCCTGCCCGTGGCCGTACTGGTCCTGGCCGCCGTAGGGCGTGTCGCCGGGCCCGTAGTCGGCCGCGCCGTACGCGGGCTGGGGCTCCTGGCCGCCGTAGACCTGCTGGTCGGGCGCGCCGGGGCCGCCGTACGGCGGCTGCCCGCCGGGCATGCCCGGGCCGCCGGGACCCGCGAGGTCGGCGGGGATGGGGTCGAGCGCCGTCGAGCCGGGGTCGTGCCCGGCGAACGGGGAGCCGCCCTGGAAGCCGCCCGGTGCCGGCATCTGCTGCGGACCGGTCCCGCCGCCCTGCGCGCCCATGCCGGCGAGCCCGGAGGCCTCGACGCCCGTCGGGACGGGCTGGGTCAGGCTCGGCTGCGTGAGGCCCGGCTGCTCGGGCGGCGGCTGGTCCGGGGGCCCCTGCGCGTTCAGCGGGTCGGCGGCGAAGTCGGCGTCCGAGCGCTCGTCGTCGTGCTGCCACGGGAACCTGGGCTTGTCGAAGGTGATCGTCGCCCAGTAGTCGTCGTCCTCCATCTCGTCCGACGCCTGCCCGCTCGGGGCGGGGG
>NZ_SMKB01000061.1:0-33982 GCF_004348575.1 Actinomadura sp. 7K534 | reverse complement strand
AGGTGTGTATAAGAGACAGCCCCCGCTCCACCAGCCGCTTCAGCTTGGCGCGCAGCCCCTCCCGCTTGGCCGCCTCGTCCGCCACGCCCATCGCCGCCAGGATCTGCCCGGCCCGCATCGCCCCACCGGCATCGGCCATGATCTCCACCGCGTCCCGGTACGCCTGCGGCAACACCTGCGCCGACATGCCCGGCCGCCACGGCGGCACCGTCACCACACCACGCACCAACGACGGCGCGTCCACAGGTTCGACCGGTTCGACCGGTTCGACGGGCCGGCCCTCACCCGCGGGCGCCGGCACCGGCGGGACGGCCCCGCCCAGGATCTCCTCCACCGTCTCCCGCGTGATCAACAGCCGCGACAGCCGGTCTTCCTCGGCTTCCAGCCGTGACTCCAACCCGGCGATCTGCTCACGGATCTCCTCGATCCGCTGCCGGACCCCGGCCTCACGCCGCGCCAGCTCATCCAGCAACGAACCCATCGCCGCACCGCCTCACCACGCCTACACCCACGGTAAAAGGCGGACACACGATCAACCAGTACAACCACGAAAACCCAGGTCAGATACTCACTGAGAACGAGCTACACCCATCGCAGAATGTGTGTTGCTTGTGTCGATGACCCGGGCTGCGAGTGCACCGAATACAAGCCCGAGGACGGTCCAGATGATCGCGGTTGTGGCGAGTGAGGCTATTCGGAACCGCCACAGCACGGCGGCGGGGTAGTCGGCTGGTACTTCGTTGAATCCGGGCAGCGTGATTGAGGCGATGCCGACCAGCACCAGGAACACGCCGCCGCCGATGAGGGTGGCGTTCCACACCCCGAGGCGGGCGGTCAGGCGGCGCGCCGTCTGGGTTGCGATGACCACGGCGATGATGCTGACGGTGATCAGGGCCAGGTACGAGACCGTCCGGCTCCCGATGGTGTCCTCGTGACCGACCGCGGGCGGGTTCGCCGGATACTTCGTGAACGGCACCAGTCCGACGAGGACGAATCCCGCGCCCGCCAGCAGCGCCGAGAGCGGACGAGCCGTCAGCTCTCCTAGGCGTCCGTGGAGTCCGGCGAAGACCAAGGCGAAGATGCCGCCGATCGCGATGCCGAAGAGTGCGAGCGCGACGGACAGCCCAAGAGTCTCCTGCACGCCGCGGGACACGGCCGACTCGGCGGCCTCGTGTACGTGCGGGCTTGCTCCGGCCACGTGCGAGTGTGCGGCGCCGGCCTGGTCATGGCCTTCTTCGTAGCTGATGGCATCGCGGATCGCTGGTTCGCCGACGAACCAAGCGAACACGGTGGCCACCATGCCTGCGATGAGCCCGGCCAGCATGCCTCGGATGAGAAGTGCTCTGATCACTGAGCCCTCCTGGGCGGGCAATCAGTGGCAGGGGGAGCCGACGATGTGGCGACCATCGTGCATGAACTCGTGAATGGCCGAGCCGCTGAACAGGGAAGTGGCGCCCTGCTCCGCTCCGACGAAGTAGAGGATGGTGAGGCCGAGGACGACGGCGAACAGCGCCCACGGGACGATCTCTCGCAGGGGTAGCCGAATGGGAGCGGGGCGGGCAGAGGTCGCGGGGGGCACCAGATTGGCCATGCATTCTCTCCTCTTCGATCCTGCCATCCGCACCGGAAAGGATCTTCCGTGTGCTGGCGCACTTCATACGCACTCGGACTCTAACACGCCTTCGCCTAGTTGGTCACGGCTCTAGTGAAGATCATTCTTTAATGGTGCAGCAGGCGCCCTTGTGGCATCGGCCGCATCGAGGCATGTGAATGAGAGTTGCATTTTTATTGATCACCGCCCGTGTATTTCGGCTGAGTGTCGGCCGAGGGACGCCTGCCCGGGATTTCTGCAGCAGGTGACGCAGTTATCGGACAGGCGGCCGTGCTCGTACTCCCGGCCCTGGAACGAAGCCGCGACTGAACTGGGGCGAGCCGGGACGTCCCGGATGGCGCCGGTTCAGCCGCGGACCTCCTTGCCGGACGCGTGCCGCCCTTGATCCGGCCCCGTGCGGCACCGCCGACGGGATCGCGTGTTGTCGGCGGCGGGTCGGTGCGGCCTACGGTGCGGTCCGGTGATGGGCGGGCGCTATCGGTGCTGTGTGACGCCCGGTTCGCTCACGGTGGTGTGGTCATGAGCGGCGGCGGGGGCGACGAGCCCCTCGGCGAGCCTGGCGTTCAGATAGGAGGCGGCAGTATCGCTCAGTTCGAGGACCGGACCGCTGTTGCGGCCGGCGTCTACCGAACGGTCGGGTCGGGTTTCTGCTGCGCTTTTCATGGCACACCCCTGTTCATCACAGTGAGCCGCGTCCGCAGTACCTGTGCCGGTCCGCTCTGGGGAGACGCGACCGATTGGCGTCAAGAGACTAGCATGCTCACTTGCGGCGGAACAGGCGCGTGGACATGCTGACGCGCCATCATCATTACCTTGTGGTAAGGGTGGTCTGTGTGATCTGCTAGGGCGTGGGATGCGCCTTGCGCACAAAGCGTTGGAGTTGCGTTCTAATTCCGGTAGCGACGTTCACGTAAATTCTGGTTGTCCGAATTTGTGATCACGTGATGTGTCAGGATGGCGGTTTCGGGCTCTGTTCACGACGGGATGGAAGGTGCCGGTTCTCAGCAGCAGCCTTCGCACTGCCCCGGCGGCGGAGACCGCGAGACGTGCGTGGGAGGTGGCCCGTCGGCTCGGTGTGACACGCTGTGCCGACGCGACCTGGCTGGACCGGGTGGGTATTCCGGTCTACTCGGCGACCAGACCGGATGCGGCCGCCGTCATCGTCACCGCGGGCAAGGGAGGAACGTCGGATGAGGCGCGCGCCGGCGCTTTGATGGAGGCCATCGAACTCGCGGTGGCGGAGCGGTCGGCGGCGGAGGCGGATCGGCGGGGCGACCTCGTGCGGCTCACCGCGCGCAAGGCGGTGGACCGGGGCGGTCCCAGCGTCGGGAGTCTGTGTCCGGTCCTGGGCAGGAAAGTCGACCCGGATCAGGAGTTCGCCTGGGTGCGGACGGCCGAGGCCATTTCGAGTGGCGACTTCCTCGTCCCCGCAGAACTGGTCTTCCACCCCTGCCCGCCTCAGTTGGCGGCCGGCCTGTGGGGATCCACGACCACTGGGCTGGCATCCGGCAACAGTCCCGATGAGGCCGTCCTGCACGGGCTGTGCGAAGTCATCGAACGCGACGCCTTGTCATTCGAGACGGTCCGGTCGGATTCGCTGCTGGTAAGTCCTGCGCAGCTGCCGGCTGTCCCGGCGATGATGATGGAACGGATTCAGGATGCCGGCCTCAAGGTATGGCTTCGCCTGGTGCCCACCCCTCTCGGACCTTGCTTCTCCAGCCTGGTCGCCGACGACGATCTGGCCTCGCCGCTCGCGTGCAACGGGGGTTACGGCTTCCATCCGGTAGCGGCGATAGCCGCAGCTCGCGCACTCTGCGAGGCCGCCCAGTCCCGACTGACGTATATTCAGGGCGCGCGAGATGACCTGGAGGCGACGGTGGAGTTCATCGACTCCTTCACCGCAGAGAAGCGGCGTGCGTACCGGGACAAACTCGTGGCCGGCTTTGCTCGTGATGATAAAACGATAGATTTCGCAGACATTCCCACCGCCCAGTTGTCATCGATTGCAGAGCTTCTCGCGGACCTGCTCGAACGGTGCCGAGCGAATGGATTAGATCGAGTGGGGGTTTATCGGTACCCGCCGTTGGCGCGGCCATTCACGGTGGTCCGAGTGACCGTGCCCTTCGCGGAGCATTTCACGCAGGCCACCCACCGGGTCGGGGTGCGCCTTGCGGAGATGGCCGACATGGTCCTGGACGAGAGCACGTGACGATCACGAGGCCCGTCGGCTACACGTTCCTTGGACCGACCGCCCACGGTTTCGCCCGCGACAGGTTCCAGGGGCCGAGGATGGTCGTCCTGCCCCCGGTGCAGCGCGGTGACGTCGCCGCGCTCGTAACCGGAACGAAAGGCCCTCCGGGTGATCTTGTCATTGTGGACGGCCGCTTCGGTGACGTACTCGCGGTGGGCCACCGCGAGATTCTCGCAGCGCTCGACGCCGGGTGGCAAGTCTGGGGCCTGGCATCCATGGGCGCGATACGCGCGGCAGAGCTGTCCAGCCACGGGATGCGGGGGTCCGGGGTCGTGTACCGGTGTTTCGCCGACCGGATGATCCCGGACGACGAGGTCGCGGTCCTGCACGGGCCGGAACCGGAGTACCGGCCGCTCAGCGAATCCATGATCGACCTCAGATCGTTTCTCACCCATCTGGCCGCCAGAGGGATTCTCCGGCCGCAGCAGGCGGACGAAGTAGCGGCCTTGCTGGCCGGCCGGTGGTTCGGGGAGCGCACGACGACCGCCCTCGTGGACCTGTGCGGCCAGGTCGCCGGCCCGAGCGTCATGCCCGGTGTCCGGGATGCGCTCCAGGCGTTGCCGCGCCACCGCGTGAAGAGTGCCGACCTGCTGAGGTTCTTCCAGGCGGAGTCGTGGCGGTGGAGTTGACCGCAAGAAGCCTCACACCGCCGCGTCCTGCCGGCCCGGCCGCGCTTCCCGGACGGTAGCACCGGCCGATCGCCGCAACGCGCCCTGCCGGGTTAAAGCGAAACTCGCGGGCGCAGCAAGTCTCTTTGGGGACCTTTGCCGTCTTCTGGAGTCAGGTGACGGACTCTTGTGTCAGAAGACGTCATGTGGCGCTTGGTGGCGGGTAGCAGCCCGACATCGAACTTCGCGGTCCTTCCTGCTTCCAGTTCACGGTGACCGGAAGTCGTCCACACGTATCGTCTCGGGGAGAGTTGGTTGGCGATCTGGCAGTTGACACGAGTCGGGCGGAGCCCCGACGGCCGTGTCATCGATAAGAACGTAGTGCGCGGGCTCTCGGTCGCAGGGACCGGCGGGCCCCGTGTGCCGTTGCGAAGCCGGCTGGCGGCCCTGTGACCGCCGAAGCGGCCGCGGCGCTCGGTGCGCCACAGCCGAGATGCACCATCACCGTGTGCCGGGGCTGTTGCTGCGGTACTGACCGGAGAAATCCAGGAGTCGACCACGACCGGCTGGAGAGACGCCTCCGCCGCCAACTGGCATGCGATGTCCGGCTGCGCTACACCGACTGCCTCGGACCCTGCACCCAAGCGAACGTCATCATCGTCAACCCGTCCGCACAAGGCCGGGCGGCCGGCGGCCGGGCGGCGTGGCTCGGGCGCATCCTGGACACGGACGCGGTCGATGACATCACAGCCTGGGCCAACGCGGGCGGTCCGGGAGTGGCCAATCCTCCGGCGACGCTGAACCTGTATTCATTCAAACCGGCCAGGCACGGCCGTTGAGAGGTGCATCACCGACTCGGTGATGAGCGGCTCCTGCGTTGCATGCAGGTCGATTCCATCCCTTCATTACGGCAATGTACGGCAAAACATATCTGGTGGTTGTCGACGACCCGGAAGGGCATGAGAAAATCGCGTCAGGACGAGAAACGAACCAACGTGAAGAGGAAGGGGTGAACTGGTGTCGGGCTTCGAGAAAAGACTGGCATGCGTTATCGGTGCGGATGGCGGAGTCGTTCGCGGCTACCTAGTGGAAGGCTGCGCCTTCGACGGCGTGAACGAATACGTCGTCGACTGGGGGGTGCCGCTGTACGGCGGCGATGCCAAGACCAACTTCGCCGCCACGATCGGCAGTGCCGAAGGCGAGACGGTGGAGCCAGGACTGATCACAGTCGGCCTGGGCGAAGGACAGAATCAACTGAGGGTGCGCACTTACGCCCCGGACGGGATCCCGGCGCCCCGGCCCTTCCATATCGCCTGCTTCAGGGACCAGTGAGTTCGGTCGAACCGGCCGATCCGTACCCTGTCGCCTCATCCGGGCAAGTCAAGTTTCGTTTGCACTGCCCTTTGACTACCGCACGGTTGAAGGCACGCGTCCCCGGTAAGTGAAGCCGGTGACGAACTCGCTTTAGAAGGGAGATCGCATGTCGAGGATGCAGTACGACACGCTCCTGGACAAGGTCCGGCATCTGAATCCGGAGAACCGCGAGGTCCTGGACTCGCCGTACACCATCTCGAATGAGGAGTACCACACGCTGACGTCGGTCGTTCACGACGTCGGCGGCGAAACGGACTGGCCCCAGCCGTACCTGCCGAAGGGCGAGACGGAATGGGAGATGAACACCTACCTCACCTGCGAATGCCTGGGGTGGCGAGGGGCCTGGAACTCGGAGATGCGGCGGCGGGCCGAGAACGACCTCGGCAAGACGCAGTACTACGGCATGCCGTACTACGGCCGCTGGATCACGGTGGCCGCCAAGACGCTCGTCAACAAGGGCCTGCTCACGACCGACGAACTCGGCAAAAAGATCGATGAGGTCCGCGAACGTCTGGAGAGCAAGTGATGGCCACTCCCAAGTTCAAGATCGGTGATCGGGTGCGGGTCCGCAACCAGACCACCCTCTTCCACACGCGCACGCAGAAGTACACCCGAGGCCGCACCGGTGTCGTGGCCGAGCACCGCCCCGAGTGGGTGATCCCCGAAGACGAGGCCTGGGACCGGCTGGAGAACGGCCGCCACGAGCCGTTCTACGTCGTCCAGTTCAAGCAGACGGAACTGTGGCCGGACTACTCCGGCTACCCCGTCGACACGCTCACGTCCGAGTTCTCGGAGCGCTGGCTCGAGGCCGTCGACGGCAGGGAGGAAACATGAGCGACAGCCACCACGACGGGCACAACACGTTCCCGGTGGCGGACAAGGTCAGCGAGTTCGAGGTCCTCGAACTGGCAGTCCGTGAACTGTGCATCGAGAAGGGCATCTTCTCGGCCGAGGACCACCGCACCTTCGCCGAATGGGCGGACGGCGTCGGCCCGCACGGCGGATCGAAACTGGTCGCCAAGGCCTGGACGGACCCGGCGTTCAAGGAGCGCCTGCTCCAGAACGGCACCGGGGCGTGCAAGGAGGTCGGGATCGACTGGCTGCACCCCACAGGCACCGGCACCCCGAGCGACTACACCTTCTTCTACGTGCTGGAGAACACGCCGCGCGTACACAACGTGATCGTGTGCACGCTGTGCTCCTGCTACCCGCGTCCCGTCCTCGGCATGTCGCCGGACTGGTACCGCACCCCGAGCTACCGGCGCCGGATGGTCCGCCGGCCGCGCGAGGTCCTCGGCGAGTTCGGCCTCCACCTGCCGGCGGACGTCGAGGTGCGGGTGCACGACTCGAACCAGAAGTCGCGGTTCATGGTCATGCCGATGCGGCCGGAGGGGACCGACGGGTGGAGCGAGGAGCAGCTCGCCGAAATCGTGACGCGCGACACCATGATCGGTGTGGCGCTGCCGAAGGTCGGCCGTACCGAGGACACCGGTTCGCTGGCCGCTCAGAAGGTGGGGATCAAGGGATGAGCGACCCGTCCCGAACCTACGACATCCTGATGGAGACGCTGGACGACATCGGGGAGCGTACGGACACCTCGCTGCGCTGTATCGAGCATGAGCCGGAGGTCTGGGAGAATAGGATGCAGGCCACCTGCGAGGCGCTGTCCAAGAACGGTGCGCTGGACAACCTGGAGCGCCGCCGACTCGAGGACCGGATGGGCGAGTCGCTGTACGTGCGGTTCCCGGTCCAGACGAGGTCGGCGCTCACGGTGGCGCACACCCTCATGGACCGCGAGGTGTTCACTGAGGAGGAACTGCGGGCCAAGATGAAGGGCGTGCGCGCCAAGCTCGAAGAAGTGTGACGGATCCGCAGCCGTGATCGCCGTGGGCGCGCCAGGACGCAGGCCCACGGCGATCAACGGGTCCGGCGGCCATGCTGCCGGTCGTCGTGCTGGGGTGGTGCGCTCTGCCGGTAATACCGACACCATGCCCCCAGGGCGGAGGATCCGTGGACCGGTCGCGAACAACGCTGCGATCAGCTGCTCGATCGAGGTGGCGGCGTCCTGCCGGTATTCAACCGGGGAGTGGTCCGCTTGGCCTGGGCGCTGCACGCTGCCGGTGAGAACCGGTACGTGCCGCCGGACCTGACGCGCACCACAGATGTGTGTCTGTATCGCAGGCAGTCTTTGTCAACCCCACTTCTCGGCGTTGGCCCGCTGTGCGGTGAGAAAGGATATGGCTGCGACCACGATCAGCACCACGGCCGCACACCACAGGGGGGCCGCTACCGTGACCTTTCGGATGAGCAGAGTGCCGATTGCAGCGCCCAGCAGCAACGCGGCAATCGAGGAAAGTCTTCGTGCGATTCGTTCTTTTGCCTCAGCACGATCGGCGACGAGGGCAGTGAGCGTGGTCGTGACCACGATGGTCCGAAAGTCAGGTACCTCCAGTCGGCGCACGATCGCGTACTGCCATCCCATGGACACGGCGAGAACGCTGATCGCTGGGTAACGCCCGAACTCGTGCGCGTGGCCGAGGCTCATCACGACCAGTGCAGCTGCGATAAGGGCGCCCGCCTGCGTGGCCGTGGCTGCACCGAGCAATCGACCTCGGTGTGCGATCCGGTTGAAGGCCAGATGCCCGCCGACCACCGCTCCGACGCAGAAGCACACGGTCGACACCGTGGTCGGCAGGATCTCGCCCGCCACCCCTTTGCTGCCGCCCAAGCCAAGACCAAGAAAGATGATATTGCCTGTCATGTTGGCGACGAAGACATTGCCGAGTTCAAGGAAGCTGACCGCATCCACCAATCCGGTCATGACCGTGAGAAGCACGAGCAGCGGCGGCAGCGGTCCATGGTCTCGAGGTTCAGGCACTCGTGCATCCTTGCAGGCTGCAGGCGCGACCTTGAAGCCATGCCCGGCGTGTTGCTGCTACGAATTTGGTAGTCCTCCCCAGGTACGGGGACGCCTGAGACAAAGCGGCACATTCGTGAGCTGTTCTAGTACATCTGGCTTGAGATAGGGGACAGCAGCCTGGAAGATGCCGGCTAATCGGAGGATGAGCAGTAGGCGGATCTATCGGCTGTGCTGGCGCATGGGAGCGTTGGATTCGGAGCACAGCACACGGATTAGGAATCCACTGTGCGTTTGCCAACGGCTGGACTTCTCGCAGTTGTGGACGGCCACCGGCAACCTCAATCAGACCGAAGCGACAAGGACCCCGCCGAGTGGACGTCGACTCTTGCGGGCTTCCGATGCATGTACCTCGACGCCCCACGCGGCCAGCCCTGGGCGGGGCTCGCGCTCGCTCACGCGTGATCAAGCGGCGGTGCTGCTGGAGCAGCCGTTGCACGGCGGGCAGAGGCTGGGCCCCATGTAGCGGTGGGATTGTGGACAGGCCCGCGCACCGAGGAACTATGGGGGTCTGCAATGGCTCCAGTGACCCTTTTTCATCCGGCTGGGCGGACGCTGATCACAGCATGATCGCGATGGGGGCGTTCGGCGGGTGGCGTGAAGAAACCCCTAGTAGACGGGTTGATCACCACAACCACCGCGTCCGAACCAGGGGCTCTGCTGTCGGCCTGACGGCTGCTCAACCCCGGGCAGCAGGCCCTGCTGGTGCTGGTCCACCTGCGCAAAAGCGACACCTTCACCGAACTCGGGGCCGGATTCGAGATATCGACCAGCACGGCCTGGAGGTATGTCGAAGAGGTGGTGGGGCTGCTGTCGGCGCGGTCACCGAAGCTGACGGCGGCGCTGCGGAAGGCCAAGCAGGACGGGCTGCACCTGGTGGTGCTGGACGGCACGCTCATCACCTGCGACCGGGTGCGGGCCGACCGGCCGTACTACTCGGCCAAGCACCGCTGCCACGGAATGAACGTCCAAGTCATCGCCGGCCCCGACGGAATGATCCTTTGGACGTCCGGAGCAATGCCCGGCCGCACGCACGACCTGACCGCCGCCCGCGTGTGGGGCATTCTCCGCGAGCTGGACAAGGCGGGGATAATCACGCTGGCCGACAAGGGGTATCAAGGCGCCGAGGCCCGCATCGTCTTCACCCCGTACAAGGGACGCGACAAGCCCGAGTCCCAGAAGCAGGCCAACCGCGCGCACGCCAAGCTCCGCGGGCCCGGCGAACGCGCAAACGCCCAGCTCAAAAGCTGGCGAATCCTCCGCAAGCTCCGCTGCAGCCCCAGCAAGGCCGGCCACCTCGTCAAGGCCATCGCCGTCCTACAGAACTACGAAACCACCCGAGGATGAAAAAGGCTCAGTGGGCTGACACTGATTGCGCTTCCCAACGCCGCGTACTGGGCGCGTCGCCATACCGAGGATGTCTTGAAGCGGTGGGATGTGTGCGTCGCACTCGGTGACGCGAAGCTTGTGATTACCGAGTTCATCAGTAACGCGGTGAGGGCGACCGGAATGCTCGACGTGCGGCAGCAAGAGGCGTACGCGAAGGCCCCGCTTGCGGTGCGGTTCACTGAGCTTTCGCAGCTCAATTGGGTGCGGCTGCGGCTGTCCTATGGGCGGGCCATGCTGCTCGTCGAGGTGTGGGACAGCAGCGACGAACCGCCGGTCGAGCAACTGCCCGACTTCGAGTCCGAGGGTGGACGCGGGCTGTTCGTCGTCCGCGCCTACTGTGACAAGTGGGGCTGGTACCCGGCCCAGGGCGGTGGCAAAGTGGTGTGGGCGGAGTTGTCAGTTTCATGACTCTCGCGCGCCGGATGCGCGGGACCCGTCATCACTTCTGTGAAGATAGTGGCGAGCGATGACTTGGTCTGCTGGAGGATATCCCGGCACAGGTGACGATTGTGGCGGTTCCCGTTGTTGCTACGCGTAGAGTACAAAGGGAGCCTCTTCTGGCATGTGGACGTTTTGATAGTTCTCGGCACTGCACGTCATTTGTGAATCGCGTTTGGAATTAGCGCGCCAGCTGGACCGAATTCCCAACCGGTCCAACGGGGGATGCAAGATAGCTGGTAGAGCGCTACCTGTTGTGGATAACTTCCGCGCGGAAGATCACACTGACCAGGCGGGGACCGAGCGCGGTCCCTCAAAAGCCAGGGGCGGAGGTATATGCCGACAGCCAAGCGAGGCGACGACGGGTCGGGGCCGCTGGAGCGTCGAGCCAAACTCGGCGGTGGGCGACGGCGGGAGCGGGAACTGAGAATCCGCATCAGCGATGTGGAGTACGAGGAGATTCATGAAGCAGCGACGCGGGCCGGGCTCGCCTGTAGCGCGTTCGTCATAAGGACGGTGCGCACCGCGATCCGGGAGCAGCAGCCCCTGGACGGGGCACTCGCGGCGATGCATGCCGAGTTGCGGAATGCCAGCCGTCAGGTCAACGCGGTCGGGGTCAACCTCAACCAACTCGTGCGCCATGCCAACGCCCACGGCCAGGTCCCGGAATCGGTGACGTGGTTGGCGGGGTACTGCTTCCAGGTGGTGCGGCGCACCGAGGTCGTCATCGTCGAACTCGGTAGACGGCTGCCATGATCGCGAAGGTCACTCGCGGCGCCGATGTCGGCAACCTGCTGCGGTACCTGTACGGTCCGGGCGGGCGCAACGAGCACACCGACCCTCACATCGTTGCCGGGTACCGGCACCCGGCCGCCCTGGAACCCACACGGCGCGCGGACGGGAAGCGCCACCTCCGTCCGCTGGCCGAGGTGCTGCGTTCTCCGCTGGAGACGATGAGGCGCAGCCGGCCCGCCGAGCCGGTCTGGCAATGCTCGCTCCGGACGGCCCCCACCGATCGTCCCCTGACCGATGAGGAGTGGGCCGACGTCGCCGAGGAGCTGATGCACCAGACCGGCATCGCACCACGCGGCGACGTCGAGGCATGCCGGTGGATCGCCGTGCGCCATGCCGACGATCACATCCATGTCGTGGCCACACTCGCGCGAGAAGACGGCCGCCGACCGAACATCACCCGCGACTACCTCAAGGCCCGCACAGTGTGCCAAACCGTCGAGCAACGGTACGGGCTCTGCCGGACCGCGCCCGCGGACCGCACGGCAACACCGCGCCCTTCACGGGCTGAGCTGGAACGGGCCCAGCGCGCCGGGTTGCAGGAGCCGCCCCGTGTCGCGCTGCGTCGGCAGGTGGCCGCCGCCGCCGCAGCATCCGACAGCGAGGAGGCGTTCTTCGCCGACCTGCGCGAGCGCGGACTCGCGGTACGGCTGCGATTCAGCGTCCGGACACCCGGTGAGGTCACCGGGTACGCCGTCGCGGTGCCCGAGTACACCAACTCGGCGGGTGAACCGGTCTTCTTCTCCGGCGGCAAGCTCGCCGCCGACCTCACCTTGCCCAAGCTGCGCCACCGGTGGACGGACACCGTTGCCTACCGGCCGCCGACCCGGTCGCGCAGGCGGACGTCAGGTTGGTCCGCCGACCACGAGGTGCGCGCTGCGGCCTACCGGGAGGCCACCCGAGCAGCCGGGACAGCGGCATGGCAGATGCGAACGCTCCGTGATCGGCGTGTCCGCGCTGACCTCGCGGCGGCGGCCGCTGACGTCCTGCACGTCACGGCGGACATCACCGGCAACTGCGAACTGGACAAGGCCGCCGACGCCTACGACCGCGCCGCCCGGGAACCGTACGGCCGCCCGCCACCGGTCACACCGTACGGAAGCGCCCTACGAGCAGTAGCGCGACTCCTCGCGGTCACCAACGTCGGCTGGGGAGACCGACGCGAGCAGAAAAGGGACCTCACCGTCGATCTGCTGTTCCTCATAGCGAACATCGCCGACCTCATCGAATCGACGGCCGAGCATCGTCTTGCCCAGCAGCGTCTCGCCCAGGCCGATGCCGCACGCCGGGCCGCGCGGCGGCTGCACGCCATCCGGCGGATAGCGGCTGAGCCGACCGTACCGATGCCGCCGAGCGTCTCGGAGACGCTTGAGGAGGGAAGGGAAATGGCTCGGCTTGTGGCCGAGTCTTTCCCGATACCCCTGGCCGAGGGGTTGGCCGCGACAGCCGTGCCCTCTGTCCGTCCTCTCCAGGGACCACAGCTTCCCAGGGGAGCGTCCAAACGCTGACCGTGCGGGGCGTGACTCGCCGATGCCTCCGGAGTCGTGGAGTCATGATCAAGGCACGGGCACAATTACGGAGCGTAAACAACGTCATGGAGCGGCAGAGCTACCTGCCTGCTGCTCCCCAACAGGAAGGACAGCCATGTCAACGATCACCCCTGGCCCTCCCCCAGAGGGCCTGCAGCCCAAGGAGTGCACTCATGGCTCACGACCACACCCTGACCGACCATGAAACCGAACAGCTCGCCCACGACCTCGAAAGCGCCGTCCGCTCACTGAAGCGGGCCGTCGGCCAATCGTGCGGCCTTGCTGGGCCGGCGACCGTCTGCGGAGTGTTGGACGCTGTCCACACTGCCGTCTCCGGCCTCGATCAACTCCTCCTTCAACTCGAACGCTTCCTCGTGCGCCAGCACATGGACGGACAGCTCGTCCATGACCACGGTCTGAGCCTCGATGAGACTCTCGAAACGTTCAGCCGCACAGTTCTTCACGCCCGCCACTTGGGTGCAGGATGCAGCGAGGCGGTCGACCAGGCCAAGAGCACGATCAACCACGTTCACGGCAGGGGCCTGCCGCCCATGGTCGGTGCTACGCCGTCCCCCGACTCCGTCGCCGAACCGGCACCCACGGCCCCGCTTCGACGAGCCGAGCCACGAGCGAGACGTCCCGAGAACGGGCGGCTACGCACGAGATGGTTCGGCAACTCTCGGAGAGGGGCTGGAGCGTGAAGCAGATGAGCCAGGACGAGCTGCTCGCCCTCCCCACCACGGTCAGCGTCGAGACCGCGGCCCGTGCCATCGGGCTCGGGCGCACGCGCGCCTACCAGCTTGCCCGTCAAGGGCAGTTCCCCTGCAAGGTGATCCGCATCGGGGCGAGCTATCGCGTCGTGACGGCTGACCTCCTCAGGCTCCTCGGCCTCGAACCGAACTGACGAACCGCCAACCATTCGTAGAAGGTCCGGTTCTCCATCGGAGAGCCGGACCTTCGGTGTTGATGGTGAGGGACCGTGCCGTCTGAAGCTTGATCACGAAGAGGTGAGGCTTCCTGGGGGTTGATATCCCCAGGAAGTCTCGTTGTTGGATTCAGACGGCTCGGATCGAAGTGGGTTTCGAGCGGTTTCGGATCTTGTCGAAGGCGTCCAGTGCGGAGTCGTCTTCGTCGGGGAGGGTGTGCAGGTACTTCTCGGTGGTGGTGATGCTGGCGTGGCCGAGGCGTTCCTTCACGGCCTGGAGGTCGGCTCCACCGGCCAGGAGCCAGGACGCGTGTGCGTGACGAAGGTCGTGAGGACGGACGTGGATGCGGAGATCGGCCGCTTGGATGGCGGGTTTCCAGACGTGGTCGCGGAACCAGGTCCGGGGGATGTGGCCGTCGGTGTTGATCGTGCGACGGCGTCTTGGGGAGTCCTTGCCGGCTTCGCGTCGACGGGCGCGGTAGTCGGCGTAGATGTCCTTGCAGTGCTGGCAGCGGCACTTGCCTGCGGAGTACCCGCTGAGCGTGCCGTGTCTGTAACGGCACTCGGGCTCGATGTAGCCGAGGGTCTCGGGATCGAGAAGGACGCGTAGCCGTCGTGGGCGCGGGGGGTCGTCCTGGCGGAGGCGGAAGAGGAGGGAGCCCTCCTCGATGGCTTCTTCCTGGATGTACGCCTTGAGCTTGCAGGCGAGCTGCTTGCTGAAGCGGACGCTGCGGTGCTCCTGGTCCTTCGGGTAGTCCTTCACCCAGAAACGGCCGCCCTCGGGATGGTGTTTGGGATTGAGTTCGATGATGACCCGCGAGACGGTGAGCGTCCGCGTGGCGAAGTCGATGTCCTTCGGCCGCAGTTCTGTGAGTTCACCCCAGCGGAGACCGGTCTCGATCTTGACTTCGACGAGCATCTTCATGCGTGCGTCCGTCAGCGACCCGTAGAGCAGGTCGAACTGCTCCGGCGTGATGATGGTGCGCTTCTTCTTGGGTACCGGGGGTGTCTTAACTCCCTTGCAGGGGTGGAGGACGATGACGAGGTCGTTGAGCGCCGTAGTGAAGATGGCGCTGAGGATGGTCATGCAGTAGCGGATCGTCGGCGGGTTGACGCCTTCATTCTGCAGATGCGTGACCCATTCGCGGACATCGATCGGCAGAACGTCGATCATCCGCATGCTCGCGAACCACGGCATGATGTGCCGGTGGATCTCGTAGTCGTAGTTCTCCCTCGTCCGTAGCTCGATGACGTGGTTGGGGAACCAGACGTCTTCGACGTAGCGTCTGAAGCGCTGCCGCCCCTTCCCCGGGTCGGGAAGGCGTTCTAAAGACAGCTTCGCCAGAGCTTTTTGCCATGCTTTGTCGGCCTGCGCCTCTGTTGCGTAGGTTCCGGCGTGCCTGATGTTCCCCCGGAGGTCGCGGTACACGGCTGCGTAGCGGACCTGGCCGTCCTTGCCGACTCGCGGGCGGGAGAATCCCATGCTGGCTCCTCAGGTGATCGTCTTTGCCACCGAAATGCCACCAAGGACCATGTAGGCGATCTTGGTACGCGGTGACATGAGGCGGCATTGCACCGTCTCTCACCTGGGAATTTACCCTGAAGTTGTTGAACCTCAGAGTGTATTGAGTTCGATTTATCCTGTTCGCATCGAGGGGGTCAGGGGTTCAAATCCCCTCAGCTCCACCGAGAGATCCCAGGTCAAGGCCCTGTTCGGAGCATGCTCCGAACAGGGCCTTGATCGTTTGTCATCACGTTGTCATCAGGAGCGCCGCCACGAGATGACACGTTCCCGGCAGCCACCATCGATCCCGCGCGCCACCTCGCCGCGTCTGCCACCAGCCAGCCGATCGCCGTGGGGGCGTCTCGTGTGACCTGGGAGGGCCGCTGGACGACCGCCGGGCCCCGCCCCGCGGCCTCGCGGAGGTCCCCGCCCTGGCCGCAACGCCGACCGCGTCCTGCGCGCCCACTCCAGCCGGGTTCCTGGTCGATCTGTCGGACTTGATCTGTACGGTCGGCGACATCCGAGTCAGCGGTTCGCAGTATCAGGTGATCGAGAGGCTGGAATGGCGGAGCACCGCACGTACCTCGAGTTGTCCGAAGACGACGCCACCGCGCACAAGTTCTACGAGGTGGTCCGTTCCGGCACTCGGGTCACCATTACCTACGGACGGATCGGTGCCTCCGGCCAGACGAAGGTGACCGATTTCGCGACCGAGGCCAAGGCCGAGACGGCCGCCGCCAAGAAGATCGCGGAGAAGACCAGGAAAGGCTACGCGCCGGCGGTGCGGGGCGTGCGGCAGGCCCGCCCGGTCACCAGGCGCACCATGGTCAGCAGCAGGTCGACGGCCCGCCAGGCACCGGTGCTGTGGCGGTTGGCCACCGGCGCTGCGGCGTTCGGCATCTTCGTGGACCAGGACCGGTGCTGGGTCGGCAACCAGAACGGCGACGTGTACACCGTCGCCACCGACGGCACCGTGACCGGCCACTACCGGCTGCCCAACGGGGTGAAGTGCATCGTCGCCGACGACTTCTGGATCTACGCCGGCTGTGACGACGGCAGGGTGTACGACCTGAGCGGCAAGGTTCCGCACGTGGCCTACGAGATATCCGCCGATGTCGACATCTATTGGCTGGACATCGATGACGCGATCCTCGGAGTGTCCGACCGCAACGGCCGCGTCACGGCTGTCGACCACGAAGACGAGTACCAATGGTCGCGCGACGTCGACGGCGACTCGGCCTGGATGGTGCGATGCGATGCCGGGAGCAACACCGTCTTCCACGGCCACTCACGCGGAGTGGCCTGCTATTCGGCCACCGATGGCAAACCGGTCTGGCGGACGCCGGTCGGCGGCAACGTGCTGTTCGGCTGGCAGGAGAATCGCTCGGTGTACGCCGCGACCGGCAACAAGGAGGTCTACAGGCTGGCCAAGGGCAACGGTGAGGTCGAAGCGGTGTACCGCTGTGACGCCGCCGTCTTCTCCTGCGCGGCCTCGCCCGACGGGCGCTACGTGTTCGCCGGCGACAACCACTCGTCCATCTACTGTTTCGACGAGGACGGCACGCGCCTGTGGAAACTCGGTACGGGGCACGGCTCGGCCTATTCGATGCAGTTCCTGGACGAGAGGGTCTACATCGTCACCACCGACGGTTCGCTGGTCTGCATCGACGCCTCCGAGACGGCCATCCATGCGGCTCAGCAAGGGTCGGTCCCCAAGCCCGTTGACGTGAAGGTCGCCGCGTCGCTGCCGACGTCCGAGCCGGTGACGGTACTGGAGACGACGTCGCAGCCCGGCGACGCCGTCATCCTGGAGTGCTATCAGGATGGTTCCCGCCACCGGGTGCGGGTCATCAGCGAGGGCTACGAGCAGTCATGGAACGTGCAGTTCCCCAAGGAGATCCGCCGACCCGGCGCCCGTTACGCCGTCGAAGGCGTCCGCACCTCCGGCCGGGGCGGCTTCTACCGGGCCTACGGCGAGATCAGACGGCTCCTCTGACCACAACGTTGTCAGTAATGACTGGCGTTGTAGGCGTCGTGCGGTCATAGTGCCTTCATGACGCGATCTCTCATGTGCCTGGCGCTGGCGGCCACCGTGCTGGTGAGCGGGGTGTTCGGGACCGCGCGCGCCGCCGCCACCGGATGGGGTCCGGTGGCGCTGCCCTTCCTGTGGCCGGAGGCGGGGCTGGGCGAGGTGGCCCCGGACGGCGCGGGCGGGGTATGGGTCGGCGGGCACCAGGGGGCTTACTGCGTACCCGACTTCATCGGCAACTGCATCGCCCAGAGCCGGGGGAACCCGGTCGTGCGCCGCTGGACGGGGACGTCCTGGGCCGAGTATCCGATCACCGGCTGGACGGGCGAAGGCTCGATCAACCGGATCGCCGTGGCGGCGGACGAGACATGGATCGCCGGCATTGCGATCGGGCCGTCGCCCGACTTCGTCGCACGGTTCGACGGGACCGCCTTCGGGAAGGTCGACCTGCCGGCCGCCCTGCAATTGGAGGCGGTCGGCACGGGGCAGGCGGGGGCCTGGATCGCCGGGTACACCGACGAGCCGCAACGGGTGCACCGGCTGTACCGGCGCACGGGCAGCGCCTGGACCGCCGTCGACCTCCCGGACGGGATGCGAAGGATCGACGACCTGCGTGCGGCGCGCGACGGGACCGGCATGTGGGCGATCGGGAACGGGACCTCCGCCGTCCTGGCCGCGGCCCGCTTCGACGGCACATCCTGGACGAGCCTGCCGACGCCCCCGGGCCTCGGCGGCTTCGGCCGCGTCGTCCCGGTGGCGGAGGACGACGTCTGGGCCACGACCGGAACGGTCGCCGTCCACTGGGACGGTGCCGCCTGGACCGCCGTCCCATTCCCGGACGACTACCCCCGCGGCATCCTCGAAGACATCGCCGTCGACGCGTCCGGCACCGTCTGGGTGACGGACGGCGGCGACATCCTCCACCGCTACCGGGATGGCGAGTGGACATCGGTGAAGCTCGGCCCCTACGGCACGATGCTCCAGGCCGTCACAGAGGTCCCCGGAACGAACACCGTATGGACCGTAGGCGCGGACGGCCGGAACGCCCTTGCCTTCAAGAACCCCTAAGCCGCCAACCCCACCCCGCGGCCATATATGGCTGCGTTCGTAGGGCCTCTGGTGCGCCAGCGACCTTCCCTTCCGGTTCTCCACATAGTCACAGCCGCCGCGGCGATACGAGTACGCGACCACTCTTAGGAATGGCAGGCTGCTCGCCTTTAAGTGTGCGTTGCGAAGGGCGGGGAGTGTGAGTCGTTGGTGAACAGGACGGAATTGATGTAGCGCTTACCGGGGCGCAGTGTTCTGCGGACGAAGCCCCGGTCCAGTTCGCGGACTGTTTCGCGCTGGTGGGTGGCGAGGTCGAAGTCGGCCAACAGCGTCCAGCCGGCGTCCAGAAGTACGCGGCCGGTATAGCCCCACCTGCCCATTAGGGCGATCACGTCCGGCATCTGCCGGTGGCGCTCCTCGACCTCGACGATCAGGTTGGGCCGGTCGCGGGCGATGGTCTCGGCGGCGCCGAGCAGCGCGTTCAGTTCGTGTCCCTCGACGTCGACCTTGATGAAGCGGACGTCGGTCAACCCGAGGCTGTCCACGGTGAGCCGGGCGACGCTCACGGGACGTCCGGCACCGCCCGTTACCGAGGAGATCCCCGCCAGGGTGCCGCCGTCGGGGACCCACAGGTCGATCTTTCCGCACTCGTCGGAGGCGGCGGCCTGCACGACCTTGACCTGCGGGAACGCCTGGCACAGCAGTCCGGCCAGCCGCGGGTCGGCCTCGATGGTCACCACCCGGTCTGCCCGATCGGAGAGGCGTCGGGTCCACGGACCGAACCATCCGCCGATGTCCACCGCAGTGCCCCCGACCGGCATGTAATCGGGCAGCCGCGCTAACTCGGGCTCCAGCCTTGGGTAGACCGTCCGCACCAGGCGGCCGATCAGTCCTGCCGGCAATGCCTCCGAGAGCCGGCGCCCCGAGGCCGGACGGCCGGTCCGCGCGGCCGGTGATCCGGCGGCCGATTCCTTCCGCTCTGGTGTCGGGTCGAGGACGTCGTCAACCAACAGCCCGCTCCGTAACATTCCTGACGCCCGTAGGCAGCCGGCGGCCGTCCGTCCATGCCGACAGGAATGGCCGGTGCCCGAGGTGGACCACCATGTCGCGGAGCTTTGCCGGAGCGGGCGAACGACCGGCCTGGAGGGGGGCAGGTCCAACGCCTGGCGATCATGCGTGACCATACTCCGGAGCGTGCCCGGTGTCACCGCCAATGGCGGAACCCGGCCGCCTGCAGAACTTCACGCTGATCTTCAACTGGACAGATGGCACGGATTGTGACTTTGGACGGAGCGGATGCGGTTTTGTTGAGCAGTTGGTGCATCGGCCGTGGCGTTGGGGAGTTCGTGGCCGGTCGCCGGTGGCCGGTCGTTAGGGTTCGCGCATGACAGAACGACGTGTGATCCTCAGCGGCTCGACGTTCGAGGAGCAGATCGGCTACGCCCGCGCCGTAGTCGACGGGGACCGGGTGTACGTGTCCGGGACGACCGGGTTCGACTACGCCACCATGACGATCTCCGAGGACGTGGTGGAGCAGGCCGAGCAGTGCCTGCGCAACGTCGAGACCGCGTTGGCCGAAGCGGACTGCACTTTCGCCGATGTCGTGCGGGTGCGGTATCTGCTGCCTGACCGCGCCGACTTCGAGCCTTGCTGGCCTGTACTGCGCCGTGCTTTCGGTGCGGTACGACCGGCCGCCACGATGCTGGTGTGCGGGCTTGCCGACCCGCGCATGAAGATTGAAATCGAGGTGGACGCGCGGAAGGCCACCTCGTAAGAGTCTTTGATCGGTTTGGAAGCATCCACGTGTGGCGATCGATCTGACGCGTGTGGAGTCAGGCATTGTCGGGGTCGTTCCAAGGTGTGGTAACAGAGTGCTTCCTCTTTGGATAGATCCCGAGAATCCTGGACCGCGTCCTAGGTGAGCGCATATCGAGTGGGAGGAAGCTTGATGCTCGCCGTCGTGACAGCTCTCGGG
The DNA here is from genome assembly GCF_004348575.1 of Actinomadura sp. 7K534. Lineage (NCBI taxonomy): Bacteria > Bacillati > Actinomycetota > Actinomycetes > Streptosporangiales > Thermomonosporaceae > Actinomadura > Actinomadura sp. 7K534. The sequence continues at coordinate 13,592 of NZ_SMKB01000061.1, read as the reverse complement.
GGTCTGCTCGGGCTGATCGTTTCTACTGTGCTGCTGGCGTTGCAGACACGTGAGGTCGCCAAGCAGACGAAGATTAACAACTCCATCGCAGGTGCGTCCGCCCTCCAGGAGGCCATGAACGCCCTTCGAGAGTCGCATCACCTTGTCATGTGCAACCACCCCGAGCTGCGGCCCTACTTCTATTACAACGAACCTGCTCCGGAAAGCGGTGAGTTGAAAGAACGCGTAGCGGTCGCTGCTGAAATGCTGGCTGACTGTCTAGAGGTGGCAATGCACGCAACGGGAACCATCCCGGCTACAGGCTCATACGAATCCTGGGTCGATTACTGCCGACACTTTCTGGCGCACAGCCCTGCCCTGGCTGACATGGTTCGCGAGTTCCCTGGCTGGTGGCCCGCATTGGCTCGGCTTGTTGCTCCGGCGCCGTGATCGCGTCCATCGCGATGGCAGAGGCCCGCGTACTTTACAGAGCCGTTGATCCCTTACGGGTGCGGCGCACTGAACACGGTGGATTTTGGGGTGCGTCCCTAAGCTTGGCGTTAACGTCTTCCTTTTGGCTAGTAGCCGAGGTAGCGGGGGTCGCGCTTTTCCAGGAAGGAACGTACGCCTTCGCGGTGGTCTTCGGTGGCGAACAGGTCGCCGAGTGTGGTGGTGACCCAGGCGCCCAGTTCGTCCCAGTCAGGGTCTAGGGCGCGGCGCAAACCGCGTTTGAGTGCGGCTACGGCTAGTGGCGGGTTGGCGGCGATTCGGCCGGCCAGTTCAACTGCTGTTTCCAGGACGCGGTCGTCGTCCACTACTCGGCCCACAAGACCGATTCGCTCGGCTCGGTCGGCGTCGATGATCTCGCCTGTGAACAGCAGTTCCGCGGCGTGTTCGCGGCCGACCAGCTGGGCCAGCCGGGCGATCCCGGCCACGTCGCTGCACAGCCCGCGCTTGACGAACAGCTCACCGAAGCGCGCTCGCCGTGCCGCCACCCGGAGGTCGGCCATCAGTGCCAGTTCCATGCCCCACCCCACTGCGGGGCCGTTCACCGCCGCGATGACCGGGACGTCCGTCTTCAGCAGCGCCCCCGCCGCCGGGGTGATCTTGGGCTCCGGGCGGGACGGTGTTGCCTCGCCGCCGCCCATCAGCTCGCGGACGTCGTCCCCGGAGCAGAAGGAGCGCCCGGCTCCGGTGACCACCAGGGCGCGGGCGGTCGTGGAGAGGATCAGCTCGGTCAGTTCCTCGTAGGTCTGGCGGCGCAGCGCGTTGTGGACCTCGGGGCGGTTCAGTTTGATGACGCCGACATGGCCGTCGGCCTCATATATGACGTCTTGCGGCATAACGGCCGGTCAGTTCCTCTCCGTTAAGTTATGGATCCGCTGGCGCAGTTCGTGCCTGAGTGGTTCGCGGACGGGCTGCGTAGCATCTTGGCCTGGTCTGCGGCTTGGTCAGGGGCAGTGGGCCACGTTAGACGGTGGTTCCGTGTTGGTGGTGGAGGAGGTCGAGAAGGCTGTCCACTCTTGCCTGCAGTCGCGGGATCATATCGAGCGCGAGGGTGAGGTGGGCCTTGGCCGTTTGCTCGTCGAGTTCTGCCAAACTGTCGCGCACAATGGCCTTCTCCGCGTCCCTTATCTCGGCTGCACGCACGAAATCCTGGGCATCGACGGCGTCCTCCTTGGCGCGCCGTAACGCGGTGACCCGTTCCGTGACCAGGGCCAACTCGTCGGGGAGCACGGGCACGGGGGCGCCAAGGGGTCTTCGACCTCCGGCGCGTTCAGCACATCCGTAGCACGTGAGGGGCCTGACCCGCTCGCGCGCGGCTCGGACGCGGTCGACGGTGACGCCGTGAGCCGCGAGCACCTCGGCAGCGAGGCCGCCCTCCGCCAGCAGGCCGAGCAGTAGGTGATCAGTGCCGATTCTGGAGGGGCCCGCAACGGGTTTTTCCCGGAGGGCGAGGTTCAATGCCCTGTACGCCGCCTCCGAGAGCGGGACGGCCTTTCCAGCGGTCCGCCGGCCGAGCCCCAGCCGCTGCACGACCGCATGCTGAATGACCGCGGGCTGAATGCGCAGTTCACGCAGAATCGCCCCGGCATACCGGTCCTGTCGCCGGAGACCAGAGCGAGCAACAGATGCCCCGTATCGGCGGCGTCGTGGCCTAGCGCGGCGGCATGTGTTGGCGCGTACTCGACCACGTGGAGAGCGGCGGGCGTGTAGGGACTGATGTCCTTGTCGCTCATGCCGGCACTATCTCGCTAGCCCAAAGTGGTTTCCAGAGGCTTCCGCTTACGGGGGAATTCTCGCTGTCGGCCGGCCGGTGCGGCCGATCAGGGTACGGGGGGCTTGGGTGGGTGGAGCGCAGCTGCGTCGCAGGCCGTGGGACGGTTGACGTTCGGACGTGCCCGGCGGTGGGGATTGGATTCGGCGTCGTGGTGCGGGTGTGCGGGTCGTCCCGCAGAGCGGTGGGACCGGGTGTGGCGGATTGTTGAGAAAGGGTGAGTATGGCGAGTGAGACTGAACGGCTGGCGGGGTTCCTGTATGAGATCGGGCTTCTCAAGCGATACAAGCGCACCGGGTGGTTCGTGGCGGGTGTGCAGGGCCCCGAGAGCATTGCCGACCATTCGTTCCGTGCGGCGATCATTGCGAGCGTCCTGGCCGCGATGGAGGGGGCCGATCCCGAGCGTGCCGCGCTGCTGAGCCTTTTCCACGACAGTCAGGAGACGCGCCTCACCGACCTCCCTTATCTGGCCAGGGCGTATGTGAAAAAGGCGTCCAACGAGGAGGTCACCGAGCACCAGACGCGCGGTCTGCCGGACGTGGTCACGGCGATGATCACGGGTGTCGTCGCGGAGTACGAAGGGAAGGTCGGCGCCGAGGCGATGTGCGCCCGCGACGCGGACAAGCTCGAGTGCCTCATTCAGGCCGTCGAGTACCGGGAGCACGGCAACCGGAACACCCAGCCCTGGATCGACAGTTCACTCGCCCAACTCCAGACCGCGTCCGCCAAGCGTTTGGCCGCGGAGGTGCAGAAGGGCGGTTCCCTCGATTGGTTCACGCGAGTGTTGAACGGCGATGAGGGTCCCTAGCCGGTGGTCGTTGTCAGCGCTCGCCGGTTCGGTCGGCGCCCTGTTCCAGGGCGGTCTCGTAGGCGCGTAGGGCGGTGATCACCGTTGCGCGGTCGGCGGGGGACAGGTCGCGCATGACGCGTTCCCACGCGGAGGCGTTGCCGGAGAGCCATTCGCCGATCGGTGCGGTGTAGGCGGGGGCGATGGCGATGATGCGGCGGCGCCGGTCGGCGGGGTCGGTGGTGCGCTCCAGGACGCCGCGCCGGGACAGCTCGCTCACCATGAGGCTCACGGTCGTCGGGGCGACCTCCAGCCGCGCGGCGAGTTCGTTGACGCTGGCGGGGCCGTCGTACTCCAGGTGCGCCAGTAGTGCCAGGTGGCGGGGGGCCAGGTCGAAGCCCTGGAGCGCTTGGGGGACGGGCAGGCGCTTGGCGCGGCCGACCAGCCGGGGCATCAGCAGCAGCAGGGTGCGGACGGCCTCGTCGACGGCCGGACCGTCCGGGGCGGTGGACATCGGCGGCCCCTCCAAGTACCTTTGAGTGCAAAGCTTTTAAGGTCAAAGGGAACGAGGCTCGCCATGCCGCATCTGACCGTGCACCTTCCGGAGAACAGGCTGTCGGGCAAGGAATCCGAGCTCGTCACCGCGCTGACCGAAGCGATCATCGGAGTCTACGGTGAATGGGCCCGTGACCTGGTGGGCATCCGCCTGGCCGGAGTGCCCGCGGGCCGCTTCGTGCAGGGCGGCGAGAGCGTGGACACCGGCGCCTCGCTGACGATGGGCGTCCGCGCCGGCGCCTTCGACCGTCCCGACGCCGACGAGATCACCGCCCGCCTCGGCGCCGGCCTCACCGACGCGATCACCGATGTGCTCGGCGAGGAGTTCCGCGCCGGCACCATGGTCGAACTCGTGGCGTCCCCGCGGGAGCGCACGTTCGTCGGCGGCGCCCGCGCCGAGTAGCCCACGGCTGGCCGGGTGTGGCCCCTCCCGTGAAGAGCCGGAGATCCGAACGTACGCTGGCAGCGCGCATTCAGATGATCGCTCTGCGTGCCCGGCGGCCTGCGGCGATCATGGCTTCCGCCGCGCACATGTGACCGCCGCGGAACGAGGAGCCGGCCAGTGCAGCAGATGTCCAAGGGCGCCAACATCGACCTGTCCGGCCTGATCGCGGCGACGGGGCCGTTGACCGTCGCGCTGAGCTGGATCGATCCTTCCGGTGAAGGTGAGGCCGATGTCTCGGTGCTCCTGGTCGACGCCGACGGCAAGGTCGGCAGTGACGCGGACTTCGTCTTCTACAACCAGCCCGCGACGGCCGACGAGTCCGTCCGGCTCCTGGGCAAGGCGCCCACCGCCACGGGCAGTGAGGACCGCATCCTCGTCGACCTGACGGCGTTGCGTCCCGGGGTGGAACGCCCGGTCGTCGCCGCCAGCCGCTACAGGGGGGCGACCTTCGGGGTACGAATCCGGGCTCGCGGGGCTGGCCACCGACTTCAAGATCAACGTCGATGACGGCGACGAGGACGAGCCGGGCGAGGCGCCGTCCTCGGAGGGCCCTACGTCCGACACCGACCAGCCCGAACCGGTTGCCGCTACGCCGGTCAAGGACGAGCGGCCGAAGCGGGTTCGGACGGCCAAGAAGAAGACCACCCTCCCCAAGGCGGCGAAGGTCGATCTGGCCGAGCATTCCTCGTGGCGGCACGCACGCCTGTTCTCGGTGACCGGCCTGCGCAATGACCAGGAGCGCGAGGTCCGCGCCACCGCCACGCTGCTGTCGGTGATGGCGCAGGTTCCCGAGTTCGGTCGCCGGCTGACCGCCCGTTTCAACGCTCCGGCCGGGATGGTCCAGACGTTCGCCGAGGCGAGACTTCAAGCACGGGGACGGCAAGGTGCGGCCGGACGGCGTGCTGCGGGTGGCGAGGGCGGGCAGGATCTGGACGGCGCTGATCGAGACCAAGACCGGCGGCAACCCCCTCAAACCGGAGCAGGTGCAGGCTTACCTCGAGGTCGCGGCCCGGAACGGCTACGAGGCCGTGATCACCCTGTCGAACGACCTCGCCCTCGGCAGCGAGCACCGCCGGGACGCTGCGCCTGGGCGACCGGCGCGCCATGCAGGTGGCCGAGAGCTGGGAGAAGCTGATCCGGCAGTTGTGCCTGCGCCTGAGCGGCAGGACCGGCACGGGTGTCGCTCCCGTGCTCCGCAGGCGGCGGGACGGGGACGCGTCGGTGCGCCGCCTGCAGACCGTCACGTCCCTGGTCGAGACCGGGCGGATGAGCGCCGAGATCCGCATGCCCACGGCCGGTGGGCCGGTCCTCCTCGAAGCCGATCTGCGCACCGGCCAGATCGAGACCACCGTCGAGATCCCCGCCGCGGACCGCGCGCGTGCCCTCACCCGCGTCCAATGGCTGTTGCGGCAGCTGCACGAGGCTCCGCCCGAGCTCCGCATTGAAGCCTTGACGCCCGGCCACAAGACCGGCCCGTGCGAGCTCCTGGCGAACCTGACCAGCGAACCCGGCATCCTCGTCCCCGGCGGCGGGAAGCAGATCACCACCTTCCGGCTGACCCTCCCGTCCGGCATGGGCACCAAGCGGGGCACGGAGGAGACCGGCTTCGTGCGCAGCATCGACAACGCGATGGACCGCTTCCATCAGGACGTTCTTCAGGTCCTATAGCTCGATACCGCGGCGGCTGTTTGATCGAGTCCTCGGGGAGCCTGCATGCCCGGGGGTCAGGGGCGTGCGGGCGTTTGGGCAGGTGGGGTCAGGTTTGCGGGGTGTTTGCACCTGCTTGAAGCTTTGGTACGGTCAGTCCGAAATCGGCGCCTGCCAGGTGCCGTAACCATCTGATCGTGTCCGTTCCGTCTGGGTCGTGTGTCGGCCGGGCGGGCGGCTGCGCCGAGTCCGCGTGTGCGCGGAGCCGGGGAACCAGCGCGATGTGCGGGTCCATGCCCGCCTCGCAGGGGTGAATCGACGCCTCCACGCCACGTGCGACGAGGGTCGTAGGGCGACTTCCATGCCCGAATCCGTCAGCTAACCCGGTAGGCGGCATGGAAGGAGCAACTGCCGTGATCGGTCGGCACCGTAAGAAGAAAATCGAGCCCGCTCCCGTGCTGAGCGTCGTCCTCGCCGGTGTCTTCGCGGGCGCCGTGGCCGTGGCGCCGCTGGACGGGGGTTCGGCGGACGGCGGTTCCGCGGACTCCAAGGAGCCTCCGTCAACGAGGGCCGTCGCGGAGCGCGTCGACAGGTCGGCGACGAAGCGGGACGACACGCCGTCGGCGAAGCGGGACGAGGGGCCGCCGCGCAAGGCGCCGGATGACTGCGACCCCTCGAAGAGCACGGCCCGGTACGCCAACGGGCGGATCCCGGTCGACCAGCTCTGCAAGCTGCCCCAGGACGGGGAGTACCTGCGCGCGGACGCCGCGGTGGCCTTCTACAAGCTCAACGCCGCGTACCACGATCGCTTCGGCAAGGAAATGTGCGTGCGGAGCTCCTACCGCGGCTACAACAAGCAGAAGCAGCTCTACCAGCGCATGCCGGCGGGGATGGCCGCGCGTCCCGGCAACAGCAAGCACGGGATCGGGATCGCGGTCGACCTGTGCGACGGCGTCCAGCGCGAGTCCTCACCCCAGTTCAAGTGGCTGGAGGACAATTCCAAGAAGTACGGCTGGATGCACCCCAGGTGGGCCTACAGCAGCCCGTACGAACCGTGGCATTGGGAGTTCGACGTCGGCCAGGCGTAACGGCGTCACCTGTCGCGGAAGAAGCCGTGGCGGGCCAGGATCTCGGCGAGGCGCCGGCCGGTGGGGGTGAGGACCATCCCGGAGCCGCGGCACGTCTCGCAGGCGGCCTCCTCCGGGCCCTCCGGCCGGGCCCTCATGTGGTCGTCGATCGCGCGGTCGATGGCGGCGACGATCGAGGGCTCGGCCGGGCCCAGCCGGACCGAGCCGTAGGAGAAGTCCTGGTGCGGCGCATTCTCGGGGGTCATGTCCGCCGCCCTGCGCGCCGCCTGTGCGACCCGGACCAGCTCGTCGGCCTGCCGGTACCACGTCCGCCACTGCTCGCGGACGACGCTGCCCGTGCCGCCGCACGTCCCGCACTGGGTTTCGAGCGCGGCCAGGAACGGCGCCCAGGGATCGGCGGGGCGGGCCGCGTCACCGGTCATTGACGCGCGCCCTCACGCTTCTCCGCCGACCAAGAGCCGGCGTCCCGGCTGCTCTCCCACGGCCGGTCATACGGGGACGGGCCTCCCGAGGTTCGAGTGAACCGGAACTCGCTCGGGAGCGTCGGCCGCGGCGCCTAGTTGATGTTCAGGTCGCCCTGGACGTCGCGGAGCTGGACGACCTTGTCGGCCCGGCCGTTGAAGACGTTGACGACACCCTCGTCGTTGGCGGACGCCTTCGTCTGGGCCTGGTTCCAGAGGGCCTCCAGTTCCGCGCGGAAGCCGGGATCCTCGTCCAGGAGGCGCCGGACGGCCCCTTCGACGGCGTCGGGGTCCTCGGCGACCCTGGCCAGGGCCGCCTCGTCGGACGGACGTCCGCGGAACCGCTCGCGCACCCGCCGGCACATCTCGGCGACGGCCGCACGGACGGGTTCGCCCGCGACCTCGACGGCTTTGCCGGCCATGGCGGTGGCGACCGCCACGGTCATGGGATCTGTCATTCGTTCAGTGCATCACGACCGGCAGCCCTTGTGCAGTGTTCGTCCCAAGTCGGTCCCGCCCCGGCCGGTTACCACATAAAAATGTACGGAATGGCCGAGATGACGGTTATGGCGTCGACGAGCATCAACACTGGTACCACCTTGTGTGCGGGGTGGCCTGGCGACATCGCGCAGGCTGGGGTGGGCGCGGTCGGGATGATCGGCCGATCGCATCCGATTGGGGATCTTAGCCGGAAATGATCAGCCATGTGGCGATTAGCTGGGCATCTCACGACGGAGCCACTCATTCGAAAGTAATAAGACCGATTTGTGAATTTTCAATCGTTAGTTAGGTGCGCTTCGTGCCGCGGTGTCCTGGATGGCGGCGGTGCGATGACTTTTCGTCGCGGGGGCGGTCCACATGCGAGAGGCACATCACCAGGATTGGATCGCCGATGCGCGAGCGGACGCACGAGCCGTATCCGGCCCTGCGGGGCCGGTGGTTGCTGGAGCGGGCGATCGGCTTCGCGCTGACGTCGGTCCAGGCGGTCACGCCGGAGATGCTGCAGCGGCGGACTCCCTGCGCTTCCTGGGACCTCGAGATGCTGCTGCTGCACCTCCGGGACTCCCTCTCCGCGCTGCAAGAGGGCATCTCGCCGGGGCGGGTCGCGCTGACCTCCGTCCAGCCCGGCCGGGAGGAGCATCCGGTGTCGGCCGTGCGGGTGAGCGCGATCCGGCTGCTGCGCGCGTCCGGGGCGCTGGGGCAGGTGGAGATCGGTGACCGCCGGATGGACGGGGAGCTGATGGCCGCGGCGGGGGCGGTCGAGGTGGCGGTGCACGGGTGGGACATCGCGCAGGCGTCGGGGGAGCGGCGGCCCGTTCCGCCCGACCTGGCGGAGGAGCTCCTCCATGTCTGCCCGTTCGTGCTGCCCGAGTCGCGCCCTCCGCTGTTCGCCGACCCCGTCGACGCGGGGCCGGGCGCCTCCGCGGGGGACCGGCTGGTCGCCAGGCTCGGGCGCCGCCCGCGGCGCTGAGGATGCGGCCGCCCGCGGATGGAAGAATCGGGTGCCGGCCGCACCGAGGGAGAGAACCAGTGAAATCCTCCGTCCCGTACCTGCTTCCCGAGGGTCGCGAACGGGTCCTCACCATGATCGGCAAGGGTCAGTACATTCCCGCCATCAAGCTCGTCCGGGAGGTCACGGGGCTCGGGCTCAAGGAGGCCAAGGAGTACGTGGACAGCCTGAAGGGCGAGGCGTTCGCCAGGGTCGTCCCGCCCGAGGCCCAGGGCAAGGCGCAGGCGCTGATCGCCCAGGGCAGCCCCAAGGACGCGGTCAAGCTGATCCGCAGGGAGCTCGGCCTGGACTCCAGGGCGGCGAAGGACTACGTCAAGGCCCTCCAGGACGGACGCCTGACCATCGCGCCGGTGGGCGTGCTGTCGGACCGGGTCCGGGCGTTCAAGCAGGCCGGCGACCACGAGTCGGCGATCGCGCTGGTGTGCGCCGAGACGGGCATGCGACGCGACGAGGCGATCCGCTTCGTCGAGGCGATCCGCTAGGAACCGCTGGAAGCTAGAAGCGGTCCGGGGCGGGGAACAGCTCGACGGGCTGTTCGAGGAACGCCTTGGCGGTGTGCGACATGTGGAGCCGCCAGTGGGCCTCGGCGGCGTCGGCGTCGCGCGCCTCGACCAGCTCGGAGAACCTCCGGTACGACCGGACGGCGCGCCTGCGCCCGGTGATGCCGGTGACCTGCCCCGACCGGCGGTAGAACGCCGAGACGACCTCGCTCAGCAGCCGCGCGAACAGGGCCATCGAGGCGTTCCCGGCGTGCTCGAACAGCTTCTCGTGCACCAGCGCCGCCGCCTCGCCGAACGCGGTGCCGTCCGCGATGTGCGCGGCGTCCGCGGCGGCGTCGACCGCGGCGCGGAAGTCGGCGAGCGCCTCGGGCGTGTGGGTCTCGGCGAACATCCGGGCCAGCCACGGCTCGATCGCCGCCCGGGACGCGTAGAGGTCGTTCATCGGGACGCCCTCGATCTGCAGCAGCAGCGCGAACATCCGGGAGATGTGCTCGACCGTCGGACGCGTCACGCGCGGCCCGCCGTTCCGGCCGCGCAGCACGGTCACCAGTCCTTCGGACTCCAGGATCCGCAGCGCCTCGCGGAGCGTGCTGCGGGCGATGCCGAAGACCTCCATGAGCTCGTCCTCGGTGGGGAACCGGTCGCCCGGCCGCAGTTCACCGCGGGCGATCTGCGACCGGATGGACGAGGCCACGAGCTCGGAGGTGCGGGCGCCGCGTCCGGCGGGGCGCGGGATCCGGACGGGCTCCGGCGCCCGGTCGCGGTGCGCGGCCGGTTCCCGTCGCATGGGACCGCTCCTTCACGTGGGGAGGTCGACCGGTCCAGAATAACAACGGAATCAATCTACTGATTTGCTGGAGCGCCGGGCGGCCGTCAGGGGCGCCGGGAGCGGAACGACCCTTGGAGGGGCCATGGCGATCGCCATCACCGAGGAACACCGGGAGCTGGCGCGGACGGCGCGCTCGTTCCTGCGCGACCAGGACGCGCGGGCGGCGAACCGGGCGCTGCTGGAGGCGGACAAGGAGGAGCCGCCCGGCTTCTGGGCGGAGTTCGCCGGGCTCGGGCTGCTCGGCCTGCACCTCCCCGAGGAGCACGGCGGCGGCGGGGCGGGCCTCCAGGAGCTGGTCGTGGTCGCCGAGGAGCTCGGGCGGGCCGCCGCGCCCGGCCCGGCGCTGCCCACGATGGCGGCGTCCGCGGTGATCGCCGCGTCCGGTGACGAGGACCTGCGGGCGCGGCTGCTGCCTGGCCTGGCGTCCGGGGAGACCCTGGCGGCGCTCGGCGTGGACGGCTCGGTGAGCCTGCGCGACGGCGCCGCCTCCGGGGACGCCGGGGTCGTGCTCGGCGGCGGGCTCGCGGAACTGCTCGTCCTCGCCGCCGGGGACGACATGGTCGTGGTGCGGGCGGACGCGGCGGGCGTCACCGTCGAGGTCCCCGGCAACCTCGACCCGTCCCGCCGGTCGGCGCGCGTCCGCCTCGACGGCGTCCCGGCCGAGGCGGTGCTCGCGGGCGCCCGGAAGCACGCCACCGCCGTCGCCCGGACGCTGGCCGCCGCGGAGGCGGTCGGCGGGGCGCTCGAATGCGTGGAGACCGCGACCGAGTACGCGAAGGTGCGGCAGCAGTTCGGGCGGCCGATCGCGACGTTCCAGGCGGTCAAGCACCACTGCGCGAACATGCTCGTCGCCGCCGAGCTGGGCACGGCCGCCGTGTGGGACGCGGCGCGGGCGGCGTCCGGCCCGGCCGACCAGTTCGAGCTGGCCGCGGCCGTCGCGGCGGCGCTCGCGATCCCCGCGTTCACCGGCAACGCGGGCCTCAACATCCAGGTGCACGGCGGGATCGGCTTCACCTGGGAGCACGACGCGCACCTGCTGCTGCGCCGGGCCGCGACGCTGGAGGCGGTGTTCGACCCGCACGCCGCGGAGCGGGACGTGACGCGGCTCCGGGCCGCCGGGGCCGCCCGGAAGGCGAACCTCGACCTGCCGCCCGAGGCGGAGGCGGAGCGGCCGCGGATCCGCGAGCTCGCCCGCGAGATCGCCGCGCTGCCCGCCGCCGAGCAGCGGACCAAGCTGATCGAGACGGGGTACGTCCAGCCGCACTGGCCGCGCCCCTGGGGCGTGGAGGCGAGCGCCGGGCTGCAGCTCGTCATCGAGGACGAGTTCCGCACCGCCGGCGTGAAGCGCCCCCAGTACGGCATCACCGGCTGGGTCATCCTCACCCTGATCCAGCACGGCACGCAGGACCAGATCGACCGCTGGGTGCGGCCCGCGCTGACCGGCGACGAGATCTGGTGCCAGCTGTTCAGCGAGCCGGAGGCCGGGTCGGACGCGGCGGCCGTCAAGACCAGGGCCGTCAAGGTGGACGGCGGCTGGCTCGTCAACGGGCAGAAGGTCTGGACGAGCGGCGCCCACTACTGCCGCTGGGGCTTCGCGACCGTCCGCACGGACCCGGACGCCGCCAAGCACGCCGGCGTCACCATGGTCGTCGTCGACATGAAGCACCCCGGCGTCGAGGTGCGGCCGCTGCGGCAGACCACCGGCGACTCCGACTTCAACGAGGTGTTCTTCTCCGACGTCTTCGTCCCCGACGCCGACGTCGTCGGGACCCCGAACCAGGGCTGGGCGGTGGCCCGCGCGACCCTCGGCAACGAGCGCGTCAGCATCGGCGGCGGCGTCGGCGGACCGCCCGGACCCGACCTGTTCCAGCTCTACGCCGAGCGCGGCGACCGCGTCCCGGCGGCGGCCGAGCGCGTCGGCGCGCACTCGGCCCGGGAGCAGGCGCTCCGCCTGCTCAACCTCCGGTCCGCCGAGCGCGCGGTCGCCGGGGGCGAGCCCGGCCCGGAGGGCAACATCACCAAGCTGGTCCTGGCCGAGCACGCGCACGCCACGGCCGACCTCCTCGCCGAGTTCGCCGGCCCGGAGGCCGCCTTCACCGACGGGCCGCTCGCCCAGGCCGCGAGCCGGCTGCGGCTCGGCTCGCGCGGCCTGTCCATCGCGGGCGGCACGTCCGAGATCACCCGCAACCAGATCGGCGAGCGCATCCTCGGCCTGCCCCGCGACCCGCTGATCCGCTGAGGGGTCCGGGCCCCGGCGCCACCCCGCGCCGGGGCCCGGAGGGTCACCTGCGGCGGTTCGCCGGCCGCAGCGACGGGTTGCCGGACATGTGGTCGATGCCGGGCATGTCGGTACCCGGCGGGACGACCTCGTCGATGGCGTCGAGCACCCCGGCGTCGAGGCGGACGTCGGCCGCGGCCAGCAGGTCCTCCAGCTGCTCCATCGTCTTCGGCCCGATGATGGCCGAGGTGACGGCCGGGTGCTCGGTGACGAACCCGAGCGCCAGGTGGGTCAGCGAGAGCCCGGCGCCATCGGCGATCTCCGTGAGCCGCTCGACCGCGTCGAAGCGGTCGGGCGTGCTCGGGTCCTTGCCGAGCCGGTCACCGCGGGCGAACCGGGAGCCGGCGGGTGCCTGCTCGCCGCGCCGGTACTTGCCGGTCAGCCACCCTCCGGCCAGCGGGCTCCACGGGATGACGCCCATGCCGTGCCGCCGCGCCGCGGGCAGCACGTCCGTCTCGATCGCCCGCGCGAAGATCGAGTATTGCGGCTGCTCGCACACGAAGCGCTCGGTGTTCCGCCGGTCGGCGGCCCACTGCGCCTCGACGATCCAGTCGGCCGGGAACGACGACGACCCCAGGTAGAGCACCTTGCCCTGGCGGACGAGGTCGTCCAGGGCGCCGAGCGTCTCCTCAAGGTCGACGTTCCAGTCGTGCCGGTGCATCTGGTAGAGGTCGATGTGGTCGGTTCCGAGCCTGCGGAGGCTGTCCTCCACGGCCCGGACGATCCAGCGGCGCGACCCGCCCCGCATGTTGCGGTCCTCGCCCATCGGGTTGAAGAACTTGGTGGCGAGGACGATGTCGTCCCGCCGCCCCTTGATCGCGCGGCCCACGATCTCCTCGCTCCTGCCGCCCGAGTAGATGTCCGCGGTGTCGATGAAGTTGACGCCCGCTTCCAAGGCCCGGTGGACGATGCGCTCGCACTCGTCGTAGTCCGCGTTCCCGATGGTCCCGAACATCATGGCTCCGAGACACTGCGTGCTGACCTTGACACCGGTCCGCCCGAGCCTGCGGTACTCCATACTGATGAGCTCCCTTCGACGTTGCCCCGAACGCTAGAAGCTGGAGCCCACTCGAGGTCAACCCCGCGGCCGTGACCTCGTTCCGCCGGAGCCGGCGGCGGGGGCGGGTACGGGGTTCGGCACGGGGGTGGAAAGTCTTGCCATTCCGGGTGCGGCGAGTGGCGTTCGCGAATCGGGCAATTGGCTAGGAATTGCTGGGCCCGTGTTCGGTGCGGCG
>NZ_SMKB01000535.1:0-692 GCF_004348575.1 Actinomadura sp. 7K534 | reverse complement strand
GGGTCGGGGAGTAGTGGGAGCGCTCCCAAGAATCCGTTCGGACGCGCGCCCTGTCAAGAGCCGCCGGGACCCGGGTTCGCCGCCGCCGCGCGCGCACCCTCACCGCGTGCGCGAGGACCCCGTGAAACTTCGTGAAAGGAATGGAACAGGTCTTCCCCACCCGCACCAGACCGTTCTACGTTCACCGTCAGTCCAGGAGTGGGAGCGCTCCCAAGCCGATCGCACCGATGTGAGAGCGGAGATCCGATGAGATCGCTCACCCCCCGCACCGCCGCGGTGGCCGCGCTGGCCGGGGCCCTCCTCACGGCGGGCTCGCTGGTCACCGGCGCCGGCCAGGCCCTCGGCACCGCGGAAGCCGCGGTCGCCTGCCAGGTCGACTACACCACCGACGACTGGGGAACCGGGTTCACCGCCGCCCTCACGATCACCAACCTGGGACCGTCCGTGGACGCGTGGACGCTGACCTACGCCTACGGCGGGAACCAGCGGCTCGCGAACGGCTGGAACGGCCGGTGGTCCCAGTCCGGCGGCACGGTCACCGTCACCAACGAGAGCTGGAACGGCTCCCTCGCGACCGGCGCGGCGGTCCAGGTCGGGGCGCAGTTCACCTACAGCGGGACGAACACCGCCCCGTCCGGCTTCACCCTGAACGGCACGGCCTGCGGCGGCGACCCCACCGACCCGCCCACCGA
>NZ_SMKB01000060.1:0-34112 GCF_004348575.1 Actinomadura sp. 7K534 | reverse complement strand
CCCGACGACCGCCTCCCCCACGACCGCCTCCCTGACGACCGGAGGGCCGGGCTCGTCCGGCCCGTCCGGGCCGAGCGGCGCGGGCTCGGCGTCCAGTCCCTCGGCATCCAGCGGGTCCGGGACCGTGGGGTCCGGGCGGACGGCGTCGCGCGGCGGCACCCGCGGGACGGGCTCCAGCGGGTCCACCAGGCGCGGGATGCTCGGCGCCGGGCTGGTGGAGGTGCCGCCGGTCCCGGCCCGCGACCCGGCCTCGGCGATCATGGAGACGCCCGAGGTGCCGGAGAACCGGCGCTACTGCAGCCGGTGCGACGAGAAGGTAGGGCGCAGCAGGGGCGGACGGCCCGGCCGCACCGAGGGGTTCTGCCGCAACTGCGGGCACCCGTTCTCGTTCACGCCGAAGCTCCGCCCCGGCGAGATGATCGCCGGGCAGTACGAGGTGCTCGGCTGCCTGGCGCACGGCGGCCTCGGCTGGGTGTACCTGGCCCGCGACCACAACGTGAGCGAGCGCTGGGTGGTGCTCAAGGGCCTGCTCGACACCGGGAACGCCGACTCGCTGGCCGCCGCGACCGCCGAGCGCGCGTTCCTCGCCGAGGTCGAGCACCCCAACATCGTCAAGATCTACAACTTCGTGCGGCACGGCGACTCCGGCTACATCGTGATGGAGTACGTCGGCGGCCGGTCGCTGAAGGACATCCTGCTCGGCCTCCGCCGCGACCACGGCGACGCGGCGGCGCTCCCGCTGCCGCAGGTCATCGCGTACGGGCTGGAGGTGCTGAGCGCGCTCGGCTACCTGCACGGCGTCGGCCTGCTGTACTGCGACTTCAAGCCGGACAACGCCATCCAGTCGGAGGAGCAGCTCAAGCTGATCGACCTCGGCGGGGTGCGCCGCGCGTTCGACGTCGACAGCCCGATCTTCGGCACCCCCGGCTACCAGGCGCCCGAGATCGGCTCGCAGGGCCCGTCGATCACGTCCGACCTGTACACGGTGGGCCGGACGCTGGCGGTGCTGAGCTTCCCGTTCCGCGGCTACACCGGGCGGCACCTGCGGAGCCTGCCGCCCCGCGACGAGGTCCCGCTGTTCCAGCGGCACGAGTCGTACCACCGGCTGCTGCGCCGCGCGACGCACCCGGACCCGGCCCGCCGCTTCCAGAGCGCCGCCGAGATGGCCGAGCAGCTCACCGGCGTCCTGCGCGAGGTCCTGTCGGCCGAGGACGGGCGGCCGCGGCCCGCGCCGTCCCCGCTGTTCGGCGCCGGGCAGCACACCGCCGGTGCCGAGACCGCCGCGCCGGCCGACCGGGACGGCGCGCGGGACGGCGCCGCGCCCCCGCCCATCCTCGCGCCGCTGGAGCCGTCCGCCGCCGCGGCCGCGCTGCCCGTCCCGCTCGTGTACGGGTCGGACCCGGCCGCCGCGTTCCTGACCGGGCTCACCGCCCGCGACCCCGGCGACCTGGCCGCCGCGCTGAGCGCCGCGCCGGTCCCGTCGCGGGAGGTCCGCCTGGCGCTGGCCCGCGTCCGGATCGAGCTGGACGACCTGGACGGCGCCCGGCGGCTCCTGGAGGAGATCGCCGCGGAGGCCCCCGAGGACTGGCGCGTCGACTGGTACCGCGGCGCACGGGCCCTCGCGGGCGGGCGCGCCGCGGAGGCGGTGGCCGTCTTCAACGACCTGTACGACCTCGCGCCCGGCGAGCAGGCCCCGAAGCTGGCGCTCGCGTTCTGCCACGAGATCCGCGGTGACATGGCGCAGGCCGCCCGCTTCTACGAGACGGTCTGGCGCACCGACCCCACCCACGTGAGCGCCGCGTTCGGTCTGGCCCGCGCCCGCCTCGCCGCGGGCGACCGCCAGGCGGCCGAACAGGTGCTGGACTCGGTGCCGCGCGTCTCCAGCGACTACCTCGCCGCGCAGCTCGCGGCCGTCGCCACCGCCGTCCGCGGCCGCCGCCCCGCCGAACTGGACGCCGGCGCGCTGATCGAGGCCGGGCGGCGCCTCGCGTCGCTGCGCCTCGACACCGAGCGCGCCGCCGCGTTCACCGCCGAGGTCCTGGAGGCCGCCCTCGGGTGGGTCCGCACCGGCCGGGCACCGGCGGCGGCCGGCACCCGCCGGATCCTCGGCACCGACCTCGACGAGGCGTCGCTCCGCGCGAAGCTGGAGGAGACCTACCGCGTCCTCGCCAAGCTCGCCGACAGCGCGGAGCACCGGCACGCGATGGTCAGCCGGGCCAACGCGGTACGCCCGAGGACGCTGTTCTGACGATGGCCGCGGACCAGGATCTCCACGCCGGGCTGTGCCGCACCTGTGGCGAGCCCGTCCACGAGCACGACCGCTTCTGCGAGGAATGCGGCCGCCCCGACCCGACGACCGCGCCACCGAGCGCCGCGCCCTTGAACGGCGTTCCATTACGGGCGGCGGACAGCCCCGGGCTCGGCTCTGAGAGGGCCGTCTGCGCGGACTGCGGGGGCGGGGACGTCGGGACGGACGGGTACTGCGGCCAATGCGGCCTGCGGCAGCCGACCGGCCGGGAGCACGTCGAGGCCGAGCTGGGCGGGTTCGCGGCGGCCGTGAGCGACCGCGGCCTGCGCCGCGGCCGGAACGAGGACGCGTTCGCGCTGGCGCCGCTGCCGAACGGGGCCTGCGCCGTGGTGTGCGACGGGGTGGCGACCGCGCCGGGGTCGGAGGAGGCGTCGCGGCTGGCCGCCGACGCCGCGGCGGCCGTCCTGGCCGGACGCGTCGCGCGCGGCACCGACCCCCGCGACGCCACCCGGGAGGCCGTCGAGCGGGCGGCGGAGATCGTGACGCGGCTCGCAGCGAGCCCGGAGTCCGCGCCCGCGTGCACGTTCGTGTCGGCCGTCGTGGACGGCCCCGACGTGACGGTCGGGTGGGTCGGGGACAGCCGGGCGTATTGGCTGTCGGCGGGGGGCTCCTGCATGCTGACGCGGGACGACTCGTGGGCAGTGGAGATGGTCGAGCGCGGGGAGATGAGCGCGGCGGACGCGTGGGCCGACCGGCGGGCGCACCTGCTGACGGCGTGGCTGGGCGCCGACGCGGGCCCGGTCGAACCGCGGCTGGCGGCGTTCCGTCCCGCCGCCCCGGGGCTGGTACTGCTGTGCAGCGACGGGCTGTGGAACCACCTGCCCGGGGCCGCGGAGCTCGCGGCCGTCGCCCTGCACGCCGCGGACGGGCCGCGCGGGGCGGCGCGGCGGCTGCTGCGGGCGGCGCTCGACGCGGGCGGGCACGACAACGTCACGGTGGCGGTCATCCCCTGCCCGCCGCCGGACACGAGCAGGGAGCCGGGCAGATGAGCGATTACCCCGGGTTCACGATCCGCGTGGACCAGAACCCCTACCTCCCGGAGGGCGGGCGGGAGGTGCACGCGATCGTGACCGTGGAGGCGCGCTCGCCCGGCGCGGTCGGGCCGGGCAGCGGCCGGGCGCCCGCCGCGGAGGTCATCATCATCGACACCTCGGGGTCGATGTCCTACCGGGGGAAGATGGCCGCCGCGAAGCGGGCCGCGCGGGCGGCGGTGAACGTGCTCCGCGACGGGGTCCGCTTCGCCGTGGTCGCGGGCGCCAACCAGCCCCGGATGATCTACCCGCAGGGGGAGCGGCTCGCCGAGGCGAACGAGACGTCCCGGCGGAGCGCCGCGCAGGCCGTGTCGCGGCTGGAGGCGGCGGGCGGGACCGCGATCGGGTCGTGGCTGCGGCTCGCCGACCGGCTGTTCACCGGTTACGACGACGCCGTCAAGCACGCGATCCTGCTGACCGACGGCAAAAACCAGCACGAGTCGGCGGAGGAGCTGGACGCGGCGCTCCGCCAGTGCGCGGGCCGCTTCCAGTGCGACGCGCGCGGGGTCGGCACCGACTGGGAGGTCGCCGAGGTCCGCAAGATCACCTCGATGCTGCTGGGCGGCTTCCTCGACGTCCCCGACCCGGCCGACCTGGAGGCCGACTTCCTCGCTATGACGCGGGCCTCGATGAGCAAGGAGGTCGCGGACGTGTCGCTGCGCGTGTGGACGCCGCAGCAGGCGGAACTGCGCTTCGTCAAGCAGATGGTGCCGACCGTCGACGACCTGACCGAGAAGCGGGTCGAGTCGGGGACGCAGACGGGCGACTACCCGCTGGGCTCCTGGGGGAGCGAGACCCGCGAGTACCACCTGTGCGTCGAGGTGAAGCCCGGCGACGTCGGACGGCAGATGCGCGCCGCGTGGGTGAAGGTCATGGCCGGCGACGAGGCCCTCGCGTCCGGGAACGTCCTGGCCGAGTGGACCGACGACGAGGCCAGGGCGACGCTCATGAACGAGCGGGTCACGATCCACACCGGGCAGTCGGAACTGGCCGAGGCGATCCAGGAGGGCCTGGAGGCGAGGCGGCTCGGCGACGCCGACACCGCGACCGCGCGGCTCGGCCGCGCCGTGGTGCTGGCGCGGGAGGTCGGCAACGAGCAGATCTCTGGCCTGCTGGACCGGATCGTCGACGTCGTCGACCCGGTGCGGGGCACGGTCCGGCTGAAGCGCGAGGTGGCGAAGGCGGACGAGATGTCGCTCGACACCCAGTCCGTCCGGACCGTGCGTACCCGGCACGGCGACGTGGCGGGGGGAGGCTGAGGCCCATGCCGGTCTGCCCGAGCGGGCACACGTCCGCGGCCGCCGACTACTGCGACGTGTGCGGCGACCTCATGGACGGCGCGCCGCGCGCCGAGTTCGCCCCGCCGGCGCCCGCGCCCGCCCCGTACCGCGCGCCCGCGGCGGCGGCACCGGACGAGGGACAGGGCGCCGCCGCGTGCCCGGAGTGCGGGACGCCCCGCTCCGGCCGCTTCTGCGAGGTCGACGGGTACGACTTCGAGACCGGCGCCGCGCACACCGCGCAGCTGTACGCGGCCCGCATCGCCCGGCAGCAGCCGATGGTGCCGTCGCAGCGGGCGAGCAGCCCGCGGCTGACCCCGCCGGGCCCGTCCGCCGTGATCATCGCCGACCGCGGCTACTTCGACACGGTGCTGGCGCAGCTGGGACCGGACGCGCCGGACCTGGCGTTCCCGCCGTACTGCCCGGAGCGCCGCGTCCCGCTGATCGGGGACCAGGTCCGGATCGGGCGGCGCAGCACGTCCCGCGCGATCCTCCCGGAGATCGACCTGAGCGCGCCGCCCGAGGACCCCGGCGTCTCGCACCTGCACGCCGTCCTGCTCGCGCAGCCGGACGGCACCTGGCACCTGGTCGACCCCGGTTCGACCAACGGGACCACGGTCAACGGCGGAACGGAGCCCATCGAGGTGAACACGCCCGTGCCGCTGGCCGACGGCGACCGCGTCCACGTCGGCGCCTGGACGACGATCACGCTGCTGCTGCAGGAGGGCCCGCCATGACGACGACCCCGCCCGGCGGCGCACCGGGGGCGGCGCCGCCCGCGCCCGCCGGGCCTCCGAGGCCGCCCGCGCCTCCGGCGCCCCACCGCCGCCCCGGCCCGGCCCCGCGCCGCGACCAGGCGGACCGATCCGGTGCGGGACGCCTCAGGACGTTCGTCCGCGGCCGGTGGCTCCGCACGATCCCGGGCCGCATCGGCATCCACGCGGTGCTGTGCCTGGCCGCGATCGTGGCGCTCCTGGCGATGCTGACCGTCGCGATCGGGAACGCCCGCGACTCCGTCCAGACGATCGGCCACGACGCGGGCCCGCAGGTCGTCGCGACCGGCACGCTGTACTTCGCGCTCAGCGACATGGACGCGCAGGTGTCCAACATCCTGCTGATCGGCCGCGACCACGACCTCGGCATCGGCCATGACGAGTCGCTGCGGCTGTACGAGCGGCGCCGCGCGGAGGCCGACGCCGCCGCGGTGGAGGCCGCGCAGCTCGCCGGCAGCGACCCCGCGCTGCGGCGCACCGTCCAGGAGGTGCTGGACGGCCTCGGCCGCTACGAACGGCTCGTCGGACGCGCCATGGAGCTCGACGCGCAGGCCGACCACGCGCCCGGCGAACTGCCGCGGGAGGTCATCGACGCCTACCGGCAGGCGACCGACCTGATGAAGCTGCAGCTCCTGCCGAAGGCGTACAACATCACGCTCGACACCGGGGCGCACGTCAGGCAGGACTACGAGACGAACCGGTCGGCCGTCCTGACCGGCCGGACCTGGGTCGCGGTGACCGGCACCGTCGTGCTGCTGCTCCTGATCGCCACGCAGCTCTACCTGGCGCGGACGTTCCGCCGCGTCCTCAACCCCGCGCTGGTCCTGGCGACCCTCGCCACCCTGGCGCTCACCGCCGTCGGGACGGGCCTGCTCACCGCCCAGGCCGGGCACATCAGGAAGGCCAAGGAGGACGGCTTCGACTCGATCCTCCAGCTCTCCCGGGCCCGCGCGATCAGCCACAGCGCGTTCGCCGACGAGAGCCGCTACCTCCTCGACCCGGGCCGCGCCGACACCTACGAGCAGACCTACCTCGACAAGTCCCTGTCGGTGATCCAGCCCGACATGGGCGACAAACCGGTGAACCTGGCGAACTACTACGCCGGGCTGGAGGAGAAACTCGGCGCGTACAGGGCCGGCGGGGACGACGTCCCGTTCCTCGGCTTCTTCGGCGACGAGGCGCGCACGGTCGAGCCGGGCCGCGAGGCCGACGCCCTCCAGCGGACGCTCCAGGCGTACCGGGTCGTGCAGCGCAACGACGCGCGGATGCGGGAGCTCGCGTCGTCCGGGGACCGGGCCGGGGCCGTCGACCTGCGGATGGGCCGCACCTCCGACGCGATCAGCGACTTCGGCGCCTACGACGCGGCGCTGACCGCGCTGACGGCCGTCCACCAGGACGCCTTCGACGACGCGATCCGGGACGCGGACGGCGGGCTGCGCGGCTGGAACGCGGTACCGGCCGCCGGCGCCGCCGCCATCGCCCTGCTGCTCCTGGCGGGGATCCGTCCCCGGCTGGCCGAGTTCCGCTGAGGGAGAAGACATGCGCGCCATCCGTGCCACCGCCGCCGCCGGTGCGTTCCTGCTCGTGGCCGGCCTGTCGGCCTGCGGCCTCGGCGGCTCCGAGAAGGAGAGCGTCACCGACAAGGACTCCCTGGTCATCGGGGTCAAGGAGGACCAGCCGGCGCTAGGAGTGAAGCGCCCGGACGGCACCTACGAGGGCTTCGACGTCGATGTCGCCGTCTACATCGCGGGCAAGCTGGGCGTCCCGAAGAGCCGCATCACGTTCCGGACGACCAACTCGTCCGTCCGCGAGGAGGCACTGGCCGCCGGCACCGTCGACCTCATCGTCGCGACGTACTCGATCACGGCGCGGCGGAAGATGGAGGTCACCTTCGCCGGCCCGTACTACGTCGCCCACCAGGACACGTTCGTCCGCGCCGACGACGACTCGATCGACGACGTCCGGGACCTGAAGGGCAAGCGGATCTGCGAGGTGACCGGCTCGAACTCCTGGCGCCGGGTCATCGAGGAGCGCAAGGTCGCCGCGAAGCCCGTCACCGTCGACACCTACGGCGCCTGCATGGACGCGCTGGCGTCGGGGCGGCTGGACGCCGTCTCGACCGACGACCTGATCCTCGCCGGGTTCGCCGCGGGCCGCTCCGGCCGCATGATCAACGCCCCGTTCACCGACGAGAAGTACGGCGTCGGCCTCAAGAAGGGCGACCTGCGGGGCTGCGAGACCGTCAACCGCGCCATCACCGCCATGTACCAGGACGGCACGGCCGAACGCCTGCTGAACAAGTGGTTCGGCGACTCCGGCCTCAAGCTCACGACCAGCGTCCCGCAGTTCGAGGGCTGCAGGTGAGCGCCGCGGGTCAGGGCGTCGTGGAGGGCAGCGCGGCGATGGCCTCGCGGAGGGTGTCGTGGATCGGGATGAACTTGTCGATCCCGGTGATGCGGAACACCCGCTGGACCCGCGGGGGCAGTGCGACGAGCGCGACGGAGGTGCCGCGGTCGCCGGCGCGGCGGTTGGCGGCGACGATCGCGTTCAGGCCGGTGGAGTCGCAGAACGTGACCTCGCGCATGTCGATGACCATGGGTTCACCGGAGTCGACGACTTCGAACAGCGCCTCCTCGAACCGCGTGCGGGACACGACGTCGATGTCGCCCTGCACCCGGACGAGGGTGCACCGGTCGTCGCGCATCAGGTTGATGTCGAAGTCCATGGTCACCTCACGCCCCATCCGGCGGTACCCCGGCCATCTCAGGTGACTCCTCAGGATCGCGCACCCGCGCCCGCATTCCAAGGACTTCCCGGAAAAGGACCTGGTCGCCCACTGGTGTGCCCCGGACCGTAACACGCCCGAGACGGCCGGCTGGTCTCCTGCACCGACCCTACCTGACGGATCGTCCCGGAGCGCCCGGCCGAGCCGGGGACATCCGGGAAACGAGCAATAACTTACTGAAGAGAAACTTACTGAATAGTAGAAATGGCGGATAAGTGCCGCCATACCGCCCGTGACCTGCGGTTGGGTAATTCCTGACCGGACCGGCGGGCCGCACGGGGGGCGCTGCCTCGGGTCCGGATCGGCGCAGACGTTACAGTGTCGTTGGCGAATTCGGGAGGCTGGGTGTTCTACACGTTCATGACGCGCGTGGTGCGTCCGATCCTCTGGCTGCTTTTCCGTCCGCGGGTCGTGGGCGGCGACAACGTGCCGAGCTACGGGCCGCTCATCGTGGCGAGCAACCATCTGTCCTTCATCGACAGCTTCATCATTCCCCTGGCGGTCCCGCGGCCGGTCACCTACATCGCGAAGGCGGACTACTTCGAGGGCGGCGGGCTCAAGAAGCGCTTCATCCGCTGGTTCCTCACCAACCTCGGCCACGTCCCGGTCCGCCGCGGCGCGCGGCGCGCCGCGATGGGCGCGCTGGAGCAGGGCGCCGAGGTCCTGGAGAACGCCGGCGCGTTCGCGATCTACCCCGAGGGCACCCGCTCCCCGGACGGGCGGCTCTACCGCGGCCGCACCGGCATCGGCTGGCTCGCCCTGGAGACCGGCGCCCGGGTGCTGCCCGTCGCGCTGGAGGGCACCGAGAAGATCCAGCCGCTCGGCGCGGCCATGCCGCGCGTCTTCGGCCCCCGCCCCACCGTGCGGATCGGCCCCCCGATGGACTTCTCCCACTACCGCGACCTGCCGCCCGCCAAGGCCCGCCGCGCCATCGCCGATGAGATCATCGAGACGATCCAGAAGATGTCCGGCCAGGAGTACGCCGCCGAGTACAACGAGCGCGCCGCTCAGGGCTGAGCCGGACGACGCCGGGCCGGACGACGCCGGGCCGGAGAACACTGACCGGTTCGCCCGGAACGCGTGTCGTCCCGGGCGGCCCGCACCCTCCGCGCCGTAGGGTCACCGCCATGGCGCACAGGCTCCTCCCGATCATGCTGCTGACGACGGCCGCCGCGGCCACCGCGTGCGGCGGCGGCGGTGAGCGCGCCCGTCCCGTCCACGGCACCGCCCCCGCCGAGGTCGCCGGCGTCGGCTACACCTCCGACCAGCTCGCCCAGGCCCTCCTCACCGACGTCCCCGGTTACCGGAAGGCCGGTGAACCCGACTCGGGCTCGTACGGCACGCTCAGACCCATCCAGAACGCCGCCAGGCTGCAGCGCCAGGCCGTCCTGGACAAGCCGCAGTGCGCGACGAACGGCCCGAACGGCACCGTTCCCGCCGACGTCCCCGCCGCCCTGGTCACGTTCGCCAAGAGCGGCCAGACCGTCACGCAGACCATGATGGGCATGTCCGTAGGCGCCGCGGAGAAGCAGGTCAACGCCCGCGTCCCGGCGGGCTGCCTGCGGTTCCGCACCAAGGTCGGCTCTCAGTGGGCGCGGCACCGCGTCGCCGAGTCCCCGAGGGGCGACATCGGCGAGGGCTCCCGCACGGTCGGCGTCGCCACCGTCTCCGGCGACACCGGCACCCGCACCTGGTACGTGGTGTTCCGCGGCCGCCACTACCTGGCCACGATCACCGTCTCCGGCCCCACCGCCACCCGGACCGAAGCGGAGCGCCTGGCCCGCACCGCCCTGAACCAGGCCGACCGCATCCTCCCTTAGCCAGAGCCCCGCGACCCACTCCCACGAACCGCCAGCCATTAGCCTTAGCCGTCTACTGGCCTGCGACGAACAGGGGGCGCTCCTTGATCGGTAAGGAAGGCCGGGTCACCGGCAGGATCGGGCCCGGCCTGGTCGGTGAGGTCATGATCCCGGTGCGCGGCGGGGTCGAGGCGTTCTACGCCCATCCCGTGGACCCGCGTGAGGAGATCACCGTGGGGATGGTCGTGGTGGTGGTGGAGTACCACCCGCCGCGTACGGTGTATGTAGCGCCCGCTTTCGGCCAATAGCTGCGCAGGTCGAACCGTATGCGGGTTCGGCGCGTCTATGGGGCAACGCGGACGGATTCGACCCCCGCCCAAAACAGAAGAGGAGGCCGTATGCCCGTGCTCGCCGTGGTCGGCGGCGCCGTAGCCGCGCTCATCGTGTTGATCATTTTGTTCAAGCTCGTGTGGCGGGTCGCCGAGCCGAACGAGGCGCTGATCATCTCCGGGCTGGGCGCGAGGTCCAAGCCCGTGGACGGCCTGGACAGCCTCGGCTTCAAGATCGTGACCGGCAAGGGCACCGCCGTCCTGCCGGGCTTCCAGGTGTCGCGGCGGCTGCGGCTCGACAGCCGGGCGGCCAACCTCGAGGTGAACTGCGTGACGCAGCAGGGCATCCCGGTGAAGGTCCGCGGCGTCGTCATCTACAAGGTCGGCGACGACTTCGTCTCGATCGCCAACGCGGCGCGGCGCTTCCTGGAGCAGCAGGGCTCGATGGACGGCGCGATCCACGAGCTGTTCACCGGTCACCTGCGTTCGATCATCGGCAACCTCACCGTCGAGGACCTCATCCTCAACCGGGAGCGCCTCACCAGCGAGACCCGGATGTCCGCCGCCGACGAGATGAGCAAGCTCGGGCTCGTGGTCGACTCGCTGCAGATCCAGGAGATCGACGACGAGACCGACTACATCGCCAACCTGGGCCGCCCGCACGCCGCCCGCGTCGCCTCCGCCGCCCGCATCGCGGAGGCCGAGCGCAACCAGGAGGCCACCGAGCGGGAGCAGGAGACCGAGCGGCAGAACGCGGCGGTGATCCGGGACACCGAGATGAAGAAGGCCGAGTACGAGGGCCAGGTGCAACAGGCCGCGCAGCAGGCCCGCCAGGAGGTCATCCTCAAGGAGACCCGCAACGCGGAGCTGGAGGCGGAGCGGACGGAGAAGCGGCTGGAGAGCGAGATCCGCAAGCCCGCCGACGCCCGCGCGTACGAGCAGGTCAAGCTGGCCGAGGCCGAGCGCGAGGAGCGCATCGCGCAGGCGCAGGCGGCCGCGACCGAGATCCAGCTGCGGGCCGCGCGGGAGGCGGAGGCCACCCGCATCCTCGGTGAGGCCGAGGCGGACGCGATCCGGCAGAAGGGCCTCGCGGAGGCCGAGGCGATCAAGGCCCGCGCGGAGGCGCTGGCCGAGAACACCGACGCCGTCATCGCCCAGCAGCTCGCGGAGCAGTGGCCGCAGATCGTCGAGGCCGGCGCGGGCGTGTTCGGCAACGTCGACAACATGGTCGTGCTCAACGGCGCCCAGGGCGTCGAGGACATGCTCGCCAAAGCGCTCACGCTCGGCGGCACCGGCCTCGGCCTCGCCCGCCAGCTCCTCGGGAACATGAACGTCCAGAACGGGCACGGCCCGAACGGCACCGCGAACGGCGCGGCCGTCCCGGCCGTTCCGGTCGAGATCCCCAAGGAAGCCCCGAAGGACGACTGAACACCGGCCACCGGCCACGGGCAGGCGCGTGCGGAGAGCGGCGCGCCTGCCCGTTCGCGTCGGGCTCGGGCGCTCCGACGGAGAGTGTTCATGACGGGGCTATGGGGATCGCCCCACCAATAGACTCCACCACATGCCCGTCCCGCGCCTCGCCGTCTCCGTTGACCTCGTCGTGCTCACCGTGCGGGAACAGCGCCTGTGCGCGCTGCGGTGGCGGCGCGACCGCCCGCCGTACGAGGGGGCGTGGTCGCTGCCGGGCGGGTTCATCCAGCTCGACGAGGACCTGCCCGTCGCCGCGTCCCGGCTGATGGCGGAGCGGGCGGGGCTCGCGGACGTGCGGATCCACCTCGAACAGCTCGCCACCTACGGCTACCCCGACCGCGACCCGCGCCAGCGTGTGGTCAGCGTCGCCTACCTGGGGCTCGCGCCGGACCTGCCCGCGTCCAGCCGCGCGCAGGTGCTGTGGACGGCCGTGGACGAGCTCGTCCACCACGACAAGGCGGCGTTCGACCACCGGCGGATCCTGTGCGACGGGATGGAGCGGGCGAGGGCCAAGCTGGAGTACACGTCGCTGGCCGCCGCGTTCTGCCCGTCCGAGTTCACCGTGGCGGAGCTGCGCCGCGTCTACGAGATCGTGTGGGGGACGAGCCTCGACCCGCGGAACTTCCACCGCAAGGTCACCGGCGCCGACCGCTTCCTCATCCCCACCGACCGGACGACGACGCGGGACGGCGGCCGTCCCGCGCGGCTGTACCGGCGCGGCGACGCCGAGCAGCTCCGCCCGCCGATGCTGCGGCCGCGCGCCTCCTGAGCCGCGCCTCCTGAGCCGCGCCTTCACGGGGCCTCCCGAGCAGGGCCGATTTCAGCGCGTCGCCGGATGGTTGCTAGTTTCGCAAGCCATGAACGGTGACTCGCCCGAAGCGCTCGGCGCGCTCGTCCAGGACATCGGAGACGCCGGCATCGCGCACATGGCCGACACCCCGGGCCTGGCCGCGGCGGTCGACCAGCACGTGGCCAGCCTGCGGGAGGAACTCGGCGCCGCCGGGAGGCAGGAGCTGCTGAGGTACCTGCACCGGTTCGCCGAGGACGCCGTCAACCGCGGCTGGTGGCCGGAGAACGTGCGCGACTGGGAGTTCGTCCGGATCGTGGCGGTCTGCTGGATGATGCGGCATAGCTCGTGAATGCATGGCTCGTGACGGTGTACCGCGTGTTCCGGGGCGCTGCGTAGGCTGGCCCCATCACCCCTGTGCAATCTGGAGGACAACGGTGTCCGAGGCAACCACTCCGCGCTTCCGCTCCGTCCTCGACCGGTTCGTGGCTTACAAGCCCGGCAAGGTCGTGGTGTCGCCCGAGGGCCGCTCGTTCAAGCTGTCGTCGAACGAGTCCCCGCACGGGCCGCTCCCGTCGGTCGTGGACGCGATCGGCGAGGCCGCCCGGAACGTCAACCGCTACCCCGACAACAACGCCACTGCGCTGACCGAGGAGATCGCGTCGTTCTGCGGCGTGCCCGCCGACCACGTCGCCGTGGGCTGCGGGTCCGTCGGGGTCACGCAGATGCTCCTGGAGGCGGTCGCCGAGCCCGGCGCCGAGGTGGTGTACGCGTGGCGGTCGTTCGAGGCGTACCCGCTGCTGGTGTCGCTGTCGGGCGCGACGGGCGTCCAGGTGCCGCTGCGGGACGAGACGCACGACCTCGCCGCGATGGCCGACGCGATCACCGACCGGACCCGGCTGGTCTTCGTCTGCAACCCGAACAACCCCACGGGCACGGCCGTCCAACGCGCCGAGCTTGAGGCGTTCCTGGACCGCGTCCCCGCCGACTGCCTCGTCGTGCTGGACGAGGCGTACCGCGAGTACATCCGCGACGACGAGGTCCCCGACGGCCTCACCCTCTACGGCGACCGCCCGAACCTCGCGATCCTGCGGACGTTCTCCAAGGCGTACGGACTGGCCGGCCTGCGCATCGGCTTCCTCGTCGCGCACCCCGTGGTGGCGGAGGCGATCCGCAAGACGTTCCTGCCGTTCAGCGTGAACTCCGTCGCGCAGGCGGCGGGCGTCGCGTCGCTGCGGGCGACGGACGAGCTGCTCGAACGCGTCGAGGGCACGGTGAAGGAGCGCGACCGCGTCCGCGGCGCCCTCCTCGCGGACGGCTGGACGGTCCCGCCGACCGAGGCCAACTTCGTGTGGCTGCGCCTCGGCGAGCGGACGATGGAGTTCTCCGAGGCGTGCGACGCCCAGGGGGTGAGCGTCCGCCCGTTCGCCGGCGAGGGCGCCCGCGTCTCGATCGGCTCCCCGGAGGAGAACGACGCGTTCCTGGCCGTGGCCAGGTCGTTCATCCGCGGCTGAGCCGAGCGCGATTCAGCCGAGCGTGACCGAGCCGAGCGTGACCGAGCCGGGCGCGCCGTCCCGGTGCCGGGGCGTCCGGCACCGGGACGGCGGTGCGCTCAGCCGGTCTTCGCGGGCCCCAGCTTCTCGACGATGAGGCGGTAGAGCTGCCGGGGGCGGCCGGGCTGCGGTGTCCGGTTCGGGGGCAGCGGCCAGGCGAGGCCCTCCTCGACGAGGGTGCGCAGGAGGCGGCGGGCCGTGCGGGGCGTGACGCCGAGCATCTTGCCGGCGTTCTCCGCGTCCACGATCAGCGGCTGCTCCTGGTCACCGAGCTTGTCGGCGAGGCGCGCCAGGATCTCCAGGCCCTTGGGCTTGGCCTGCGGCGGCGTCCGCGGCGGGGTGCGCGGCGCGGGGACGAGCGCCCGGCCGTCGCGGTCCAGGGCGAAGCCCTGCGCCCGCTGCGAACTCTGCGACCGGGCCAGCGCGGCGCGGGCGTGGTTCTCCGCCTCGTGCGCGGTGCGGCCCATGCCGATGCCGACCTCGATCGCGAGGCCGAGCTCCTCGCGGACGCGTTCGACGAACGGCGGCGTCCGGAACCCCTCGGTGGACGCGGTGACCGAGCCGCGCGTCGCGATGACCAGGTAGCTGTGGTCGTCCAGCGGCCACACCGACGCGTTCATCCGGTGCGCCTCCTGGAGCAGCACCCGGTGCAGCGCGAGCTTCAGCTCGTCGCGCCAGTACCGCGGGGTGACGCGGCGCGGCGTCTCGCGCAGCGTCGGCACGTCCACCAGCACCACGACGAGCTGCGACTCCTCCAGCCGGTGGTGCGCGCCGAGCAGCGCCGCCGTCTGCAACGAGCTGCGGATCGCCGCGCCGGTCGGGCGGACCCGCAGCGTCGGCACGCCGGCCATCTCCATCCGCTCCGCGGTGGCGTGCACGCAGGTCATCGCGACGGTCGTCGCGCCGCGCCGCCACAGCCGCTCGTGGAAGGCGGCGAGCGTGCCGGGGCCCGCGGCCTCCTCGCGCAGGTGGACCTGCTCGGTGCCCAGGCTGATCTCGGAGTACGCCTCCTCGACCTCGGCGCGGCCGAGCACGTCGATGCTCACCCTGGCCGGGTCGAAGCGGTCGTCGAGGGACGCCCGCAGCAGGGCGCCCTGCAGGGCGGCACCGTTCAGCGGGACGTACGTCGCCGGCATGGTCAGCACGCCCGCCTTGCGTGCGAAGTCGTAGGGGACGGGGCTGGCGAACAGGCATACGTCGACGCCCGATCCCAGCCGCACGACCTTGTCGGCCGCCTCCTGTTCGTCTCGGTATGCGGCGGCCACCAGCCGGCTCGGTACCGGCGTGGGGCCGTGGCCCATGAGCATGACCCTTTCGACCAGGTCATGCGGGCCTACGACGCCGATCGTGAGGTCGGGGGTGACCGATCCCGTTCGTGCGGCCGTCATCGATGATCGCTCGCTTCCGGTCCATCCTCTCGGCGGGGGTCCGACCCCGACCACGCGTTCGCGCACGCTCCGCCTAACGGTTGACTCATGGCTTGTCGCCCTGCCTTCTGCCCAGCACCGCAGTTCTCGTGCGATCCGCCTTCCCACAGCCCCCACCCGCCACCCAACAGCGGAAGAGACCTTCTTGCCACAGCCTCTCCCGCCCTTCAGCGAAGGGACCTTCGTGCATCAGCCTCGCCCGCCATCCGTCGGCGGAAGAGGCCTTCCCGCAAGCCCCTTCCGCTTCTTGACAGCGGAGGGGACTTCCTCGTCACCTCCGCCCGCCGGCCAGTAGCGGGGGAACCCTTCTGCTGGCAGATCGGGTCAGGGCGGCGATGTGTGACACCCAGACGCGAAATCGAATCAAGAGTGCGGCGAAAAAGTAACCTACGGGACCCCCTGGTCAGTAATTTGTCACCATTCGGCCAGCCTTGATCCTGCATCTTCGGGTGTCCGAAGTTGAAAAACAAGACCCGAAAACACCCGAAGGGGTCCCTCGCGGCGCTCTCGCGCACTAGAGAGACCCCTCCGGGGTGCGTTTGGTTTACCAGCGGGCGGTGGCTCATCCGTCCCGCTGCCGTGCCGCCGGGAAAGACGAGTGATCCGTTGTTCCGCGGCCGCTGATCACTGACGGTGAATTTTCACCGGCTTGCGGTCCGGCCGAAGCGGACCGTTCCACCGGTTTACTTCCCAGCTCAGCGGTTTGTCAGGACGCCGTGCGGGGCGCCGCCGAGAAGCAGTGCGTAACCGCCCCGTAACTCCCTGCCGCGACGCTTCCCGCCTTGGCGTTACAGCGCTCGTCAGGCGGCACGTCAAAGTTGGTCAGGACGGGGCCACAATCGGCCGAATCGAGCCGTCCGGATGTCCCGGTGCGGGACGGCTCCGGACGGCTCCGTGCGGTTGCAGGGCGGGCCGGCAAGTGCGGGGCCCGCAAGTGCGGGCGGGCACTTGCGGGCTAGTCGGCCTCGCGGACGATCTCGGCGCCGAGCTGGGAGAGCCGCTCGGCGGTGTGCGCGTGCCCGCGGTCGAGGTAGTAGGCGGAGGTGATCGTCGTCTCGCCCTCGGCGGCGAGGCCGGCCAGCACCAGCGCGCTGCCGCAGCGCAGGTCGTGCGCCTCGACCTCGGCGCCGCGCAGGGCGCCCGGCCCGTTCACCTTCGCGCGGTTGCCGTCCACCTCGATGTCGGCGCCCATCTTGCCGAGCTCGTCGGCCAGCTTGAACCGGCCGTCGAAGATCCGCTCGTAGATGTAGGACGGGCCCTCCGCCAGGCAGGACAGCGCCATGATCGGCGACTGCAGGTCGGTGGCAAAGCCCGGGTACTCGTCGGTGATGACGTTGATCGGGCGGAGCGTCCGCTCGCGGCGGACCTGGAGCACCGCGCCCTGCTGGTTGAACTCGACGCCCATCTGCTCCAGCTTGTCGGCGGCGACGCCGAGGTGCTCCAGGCTGGCGCCGACGAGGCTGAGGTCGCCGCCGGTGATCGCGGCGGCCATCACGAAGACGCCGGCGTCGATCCGGTCGGGCATCACGGTGTGCTCGACGGCGGTCAGCTCGTCCACGCCCTCGACGGTGATGAACCCGGTGCCGCCGCCGCCGATCTTGGCGCCCATCGCCTGCAGGATCGCGATGTTGTCCAGCACCTCGGGCTCCAGCGCCGCGTTCTTGATCAGCGTGGTGCCGTGCGCCAGCGCCGCCGCCATGATCAGGTTCTCGGTGCCGGTGTGCGACGGGGTGTCGCAGTAGAGCGTTCCGCCGCGCAGGTCGCCGGCCTTGATGTGGATGATGCCGTCGCCGTTGTCGGCCACGTGCTCGGTGACCGTGGCGCCCATCCGCTTGAAGCCGTTGTAGTGGAAGTCGAGGTTGCGGCTGCCGAGGTTGCAGCCGCCGACGCCCTCGATGATCGCCTCGCCGAGGCGGTGCAGCAGCGCCGGGACGAACAGGAACGACCCGCGGAACCGGGACGCGATCTCCGCGGGCAGCACGGGGCTGCTCAGCGACGACGCGTCGATCACCAGGGTGCGCTCGGTCTCGTGCAGCTCGGCCTTCGCTCCCACGGCCCGCGCGAGCTCCACCGCCCGCCGCACGTCCTCGATGATCGGGACGTTGCGCAGCACGGTCCGCCCCTTGGCGGCCATCAGCGAGGCGCCGATCATCGGCAGGACGGCGTTCTTCGCGCCCTGGATGAATACGGTGCCGTGCAGCTGCCGGCCCCCGCGCACGCGGTACCGAACCTCGTGGCCCATGCTCATGCCGCCTGATCTCCTTCTCGGGTGCGGAAAACGTGCCGTCAAGTGGGAGCACGAGGGCCGAGCGCGCCGAGCGGTGTCCCCCCTCCGCGCCAACGCGGCCCCAGTAAACCATCGGCACGGACGTGTACTACCCGCCCGAGCCAAGGTGACGTCGGTCTGTTTGTTGAGACACGCGAAACGCCCCGGAGGTTCGCCTCCCGAAGGGAATTCCCAAGGTGAGCGTAGGGGGCGGCGTGCCGACAGGACGCAGTCTACGGTGATCTTCGGGCAGCCTCGGACGGCGCGGAGAGCGCCGCCGGCGCCCCGCCGCGTCCCGTCAGTGCGCCTCCAGGACCTCGACCCGGTCGCCCAGCCTGAGCGTCCCCAGGGAGCGGGGGACGCAGTTCTGGCCGAACTGGATGCCGCGGTCGCGGGTGCGGTAGGTGGCGAGCGTCCGCAGCGGCTCGCGCCCGCGCTCGGCGGTGTCCTGGTCGGTGGTGGTGATGATGCAGCGGCTGCACGCCTTGACCGCCTCGATGACGGTCTCGCCGATGCGCAGCAGCCGCGCGGAGTCCTCGCCGTACGCGCCGAGCCCCTCGACGACGAGGCTGGGGCGGAACCGGGTCATCGGCAGCGGCTCGGCCAGCCGCCCGTTGAGGTCGGCGAGCGACTCGGCGGAGATCAGCAGCAGCGGGTAGCCGTCGGCGAACATCACCTCGCCGCCGCCGCGCCCCGTGGGCCGGTGGCCGGTGAAGCGCACCAGTCGGCAGTCCCGGTCGAGCAGGTCGGAGAACCACGCGGCCGCCTCGTCGCCCTGGTCGACGCCCTGGCACTCCGAGCGGGCGAGGGTCACGTCCCGGACCTCGCCGTCGCTCGTGGCCTTGTGGACGAGCGCCGGGACGTCCGGGGCGCGCACGGTGAGGATCTCGCCGTCGTAGGACGGGCGCAGCAGCGCCATCTCCGCGTGGTCCCGCTGCGACAGGAAGCGGCCCTCGGGGGTGACGAGCATGAACTCGCGGTCGTACCGGAGCCCGGTGGCCAGGAGTTCGGCGCTGTCCAGGGAGGTACGGCCGCCGCTCTTGAAGGGGTAGATGTTCAGCTCGATCAGGGTCGCGGTCAAGGTCCCTCCCGTGGGGCCGGCGCAGGAATCAGCGGAGTTCGGCCAGGCGGTCGAACACCGGGCCGAGACGTTCGACGAAACGCTCGGGGCGGCACACTTCATCCAGGCGCGCCTCGTCCAGTGCGAGGTCCGCCTCGGCGGCGTGCTTGCGGAGCGTCTCGCGGAACGGAGTGCCGCTCTCCCACGTGTCCATCGCGGCCTTCTGGACGAGGGGGTATGCCTCGTCGTCGCGTGACATGCCCGCCTCGACCAGCTCCAGCAGCACGGTCGAGGTGTAGATGAGGCCGCCGGTCGAGTCCAGGTTGGCCCGCATCTGCTCCGCGTCCACGACAAGTCCGGACATGAGGCGATTGGTGAGGTTCAGCATGTAGTCGAGGGCGATCGACGCGTCCGGCAGCGCGATCCGCTCCGTGGACGAGTGCGAGATGTCGCGCTCGTGCCAGAGCGGGATGCCCTCCAGCACCGGCACGATCTGCGCCCGCACGATCCGCGCCATCCCCGCCAGCCGCTCGGAGATGATCGGGTTCTTCTTGTGCGGCATCGCCGACGAGCCCTTCTGGCCCTTGCCGAACGGCTCCCACAGCTCCCGGACCTCGGTGCGCTGCCCGTGCCGGACCTCCAGCGCGACCGCCTCGCACACCGTCGCCATGATCGCCAGCGCCGACACCCACTCGGAGATCCCGTCGCGCATCACGACCTGCGTCGACACGTCCGCGCTCCGCAGCCCGAGCTTGCGCGCGACGTGCAGCTCGACCGCCGGGTCGATGTTGGAGTACGTCCCGACCGCGCCGGAGATCGCCATCACGCCGACGGCCTCCCGGGCGCGGCGGAGCCGGTCGCGGGAGCGGGCCATGGCGAACGCGAAGTCCGCGACGCGGTGCCCCCACACGTCCGGCTCGCCGTGGATGCCGTGCGTCCGGCCGACCCGCAGCGTCGCCCGGTGCTCCAGCGCGTGGTCCCGCAGCGTCGCCACGAGCGCGTCGGCCTTCGCCAGCAGGATGTCGGTCGCCTCGACGAGCTGCAGCGCGAGCGCGGTGTCGAGCAGGTCCGACGACGTCATGCCGAAGTGGACGTACCGCGCGGCCTCGCGCGGATCGGTGTTGTCCGCCCACGCCGAGAGGAAGGCGATCACGTCGTGCTGCGTGACCGCCTCGATCTCGTGCACCGCCTCCGGCGTCGGGGGCGGTGCCTTGCGCACCGGCTCCACCACCTCCGGCGGGATCGTGCCGGCCTCCGCGTGGGCCTCGACGACGAGGACCTCCACCCGGCACCACAGCTCGTACTTGTGCGCGTCACTCCAGACGCGCCCCATCTCCGGAAGTGTGTACCGCTCAATCACTAGCCCATTGTCCCAGGTGGTACGACCCAGTGCGTCCGCAGGGCGGCGGGCTCGCTACAGGGCGGCGATGTCGGTGCGGTAGTGGGAGCCGCGGAGGGTGATGTTGGACAGGGCCTCGTAGGCGGTGGCGCGGGCGCTGGGTACGTCTGGGCCGGTGCCCACGACGTTGAGGACGCGGCCGCCGTTTGCGATGAGGCGTCCGTCCGCGTCCAGCTTCGTGCCCGCATGGAGGACATAGGCGCCATCGACCTTGGCAGCCTCGTCCAGGCCGGTGATGACGTCGCCCTTCACCGGGGCGGACGGGTAACCCTCCGAGGCCAGGACGACGGTGACGGCCGCGCCGGGACGCCATTCCGGGCGGAACTGCGGGTCGAGGCCACCGATCGCGCACGCTTGCAGCAGCGACGCCAGGGGTGTGGCCAGGCGGTCGAGGACGACCTGGGCCTCGGGGTCACCGAACCGCGCATTGAACTCCACGACCCGCACGCCCTTGGACGTCAGCGCCAGCCCCGCGTACAGGACACCGACATAGGGGATCTCGCGGCGGCGCATCTCGTCCACGGTGGGCTGGATGACCGTGGACATGACCTCGTCCACCAGGCCAGGGGGTGCCCAGGGGAGCGGCGTGTAGGCGCCCATGCCGCCCGTGTTGGGGCCGTCGTTGCCGTCGTAGGCGCGCTTGAAGTCCTGCGCGGGGAGCAGCGGAACGGCGTGCTGCCCGTCGGACAGGGCGAACAGGGAGACCTCGGGGCCGTCCAGGAACTCCTCGATCACGACGCGCTCGCACGACGTGGCGTGCTCGTGCGCGGCGGCGCGGTCCCCGGTCACGACGACGCCCTTGCCCGCGGCCAGGCCGTCGTCCTTCACCACGTAGGGCGGGCCGAATGAGTCCAGCGCCTCGTCCGCCGCCGCGGCGGTCTCGCAGATCCGCGCGTCGGCGGTCGGGACCCCGGCCTTCGCCATGATCTCCTTCGCGAACGCCTTGGACGCCTCGATGCGGGCGGCGGCGCGGTCGGGCCCGAAGCAGGGGAACCCCGCCTTGCGCAGCGCGTCGCCGACCCCCGCGACCAGCACCGCCTCGGGGCCCGCGACCACCAGGTCGGCGCGGAGCCGCCCGGCCAGCTCGGTCACCGCGACCGGATCGGTCGGATCCAGCTGGTGGTTGTCCGCGATCTCGGCCGTGCCCGGGTTTCCCGGGGCGCAGTGGAGGGCGGTGACGGCAGGGTCGCGGTGCAGGGCGCGGGCGAGCGCATGCTCGCGGCCACCCGATCCAAGGACGAGTACTCGCACGTCACGCGAGCATACTGGGCGTCGAACCGCCCGGCCGCCGAGTGACCGCGCTCACGCCGGGGACCAGCGAACATATCGGTTCCGGGCGGCGTCCCAAATGTCGGCTGATAAGCTGCCACCGGCTTGACCGAGGAGTGAAAGGAGGTGGTCGGGATGAGTCCTGGTGATCCTTGCGGTTCGCCGGAAAACCCTCACAGTCCGAACCGGACTGTCCGACCGTCCGCCTCCGTCTGGCGCCCGGCCATCGACTTCGCGCGCTCCCTTCGCTGACCAGCCTGGGCTGAGCGCGCGCTGCGTGCGTGGCCGGCGGGTTAGGAGCACCTCATGGCCATGACACGAGTCCGCCCGAGCCGCGTCCTGTTCAAGACGCGCCGGCCCACCGGGGTCCAGGCGCCGCACCGCGGCTCCGCCGTCATCGACTGGGCCGCCTACATCGACGGGCACCGCGTCTCCACCGACACGGTCGCCGACGCCGTCCGCCTCATCCGCGACGGCCGCCTCGTCCCCGAGGGGGAGAGCGCCGGCTTCGTCTGGGTCGGCCTCCACGAGCCGTCCGCCACCGAACTCGCCGACCTCGCCGAGGTCTTCGGCCTCCACCCGCTCGCCGTCGAGGACGCCATCCACGCCCACCAGCGGCCCAAGCTGGAGCGCTACGACGACGTCCACTTCGTCGTCATGAAGACCGTCGGGTACGTCGCCAGCGGGCCCGGCGGCGCCGAGGTCGTCGAGACCGGCGAGATCATGCTGTTCTGCGGCCCCGACTTCGTCGTCACCGTCCGGCACGGCGCCCACGGCGAGCTCACCCCCGTCCGCCGCGACCTGGAGAAGCAGCCGGAACGCCTCGCGCTCGGCCCCGCCGCCGTCGTGCACGCCGTCGCCGACCGCGTCGTCGACGGCTACGTCTGCGTGGCGGACGCCGTCATGGAGGACATCGACGAGGTCGAAGAGGCCGTCTTCTCCCCCGAGCGCACCGACGAGTCCCGCCGCATCTACCGCCTCAAGCGCGAGGTCATCCAGCTCAAGCGCGCCGTCGGCCCCCTCGCCGGCCCGCTCCGCAACCTCTCCGGCCGCCGCTTCGTCCCGGCCGAGATAAGGGAGTACCTCCGCGACGTCGAGGACCACCTCACCCGCGTCCGCGAGCAGGTCGAGTCCTACGACGAGCTCCTCAACCCCATCCTCCAGGCCCACATGACCCAGGTCACCGTGGCCGACAACAAGGACATGCGGAAGATCTCCTCCTGGGGCGCCATATTCATGGTCCCCACCGCCATCGCCGGCGTCTACGGCATGAACTTCGACTTCATGCCCGAGACCGAGTGGCGCTACGGATACCCGATGATCCTCTGCGTCATCGGCCTGGCCTGCTTCTCCCTCTACCGGGGCTTCCGCCGCAACGGCTGGCTCTGAGTCTCACAGCGCGGCAGGGCGTCACAGCGCGGCGAGGAAGGCCCGCACGGTCGCGGCGAAGGCGGCGGGGTCGTCGTCCTGCGCCCAGTGGCCGCAGCCGGCGAGTTCGCGCAGGACGGTTCCGGGCCGGCGCGCGGCCATCTCCCTGGCCATCGCGGTCGGGAGGACGAAGCTGTCCAGTCCGTGGACGAGCAGGGCCGGGCACGTGGAGCCCTGCCAGTCGGCCCACCAGTCGCCGATTAGGGCCTGCTGCGAGGACACCATGTCGTCGTAGTCGAAAAGCAGTCCCCACCCGTCGGGGTGCTCGACGGCGCTCTCCAGGAAGTAGCCCGCGTCGGGGATGCCCTGCGCCTCGATGCCGCGGCGCAGCTCGCCCAGGGTCGCGGCCCGGCGGGGCCAGCCGCGGACGTCCAGCACCGGGTGCGGGATCGCGGGCGGCCGGTTGTCGGCGCCGCCCTCCTCCACGATCAGGGCGCGGACGAGTTCCGGATGGCGGGCGGCCAGCCGGAAGGCGGCGACCCCGCCCATCGAGTGCCCGAGCACGATGACCGGGCCCAGCCCCAGGCCGCGCAGGAACTCGGCGGCGTCGGCCACGTAGGCGTCCGGGCCGAAGTCGCCGTCCCGGCCGCTGTGGCCGTGGCCCCGCTGCTCCAGCGCGATCACCCGGTGGCCGGGCGCCAGCGCGGCGGCGAGCGGCGCGAAGCGGCGGGCCCGGCCGAAGTGCCCGTGCAGCGCGAGGATCGGCGCGGCCCCGGCCGGACCGCCGTCCAGCCAGGCCAGCCGCAGTCCCCGGACGGACGCGAAGTTCTCGATCATCGTTGTCTCCGTTCGTGCGGGTTCTCGCGCAGCGTCATCCGGACCACCGCGGCGACGGGGAGCGCCATGAGCGCGGTGACGGCGGTGGCGAGCGCGAACGCGTCGGTGAAGGTGTCCCGGGCCGCGGGCAGGCCGCCGAGCACGGCCACGCCGAGGGCGCCCCCGAGTTTGAACGCGGTCTCGTTCACGGCCGCGGCGGAGCCGGATCGCCGGGGCGGGGCGGCCCTCAGCATCGCGGTGCTCGCCGCGTTGACCGTGGCGGCGTTGCCCGCGGCGAGCACCGCCAGGCCGGCGATGGATGGACGGCAGTGCGATCGTCACCGCCATGACGCTGGCGCTCATGACGAGCAGCGCGGCGCACAGCGTGAACAGGACGGCCGGGCGGCGGGGATGCCCGGCGTCGGGCGGGCTCATGGGCGGCCTCCGATCGGGAGGCCGTTAACATAACGGTCGTTATGCAAACTTGGCAAAACGATCGTCATGGAAATAGGCTCGGCGGCCGTGGCCCGACCCCGTGACCCGCAGCGCCGTACCCGGCTGCTCGACGCCATCGTCGACTACCTGGCCGAACACGGCATCGCCCAGCTGTCCATGCGTCCGCTCGCCCAGGCGCTCGGCCACAGCACGTACGTGCTCACCCACCACTTCGCCACCAAGGACGAGCTGGTCAGCGCCGTCCTCGAACACCTGGACCGGCGCCAGAAGAGCCGCCTCGAAGCGCTCCCGGACCCGCCGGACGGCGACGGCCTCGGCGCCGTCGTGCGCGCCTCATGGGCCTGGCACCTCGCCGAGGACCTGCCGATGGTCAGGCTCCTGCACGAGATCGAGGGACTGTCGGCCGCGGGCCGCCTCACCGGTCCCTACGTCTCCAAGATGCTGGGCGACCGCGCCGAATACGTGGCGGACGTGCTCCGCGCCCACGGTGTCCCCGAGGAGGTCGCGATCCGCAACGCGACCCTGCTCAACGCCGCCTACACCGGGCTCCAGATCGACTACCTCACCACCGGCGACGAGGCCCGGGTAGAGGCCGCGCTGGAGGAACTGGCCGCCCTCGCCGACTCGTGGACGACCACCGGGTCCTGACGGCCCTCAGGCCGGGTGCCCAGACGTCGGAGAGTCCGGGAACGCGGTCGGGGCGCGGAGGTGCTGGAGGCGGTCGGGGTAGTCGGTGACCAGGGCGTCCGTGCCGTAGCCGATCAGGCGGGCCGCCTCCTCCGGGGCGTTCACCGTCCAGACGGCCACCCGGAGGTCGCGGGCGTGTGCGCGGGCCACCAGGTCGGGCGTGGTCATCTCGCGCTCCGGGGACAGGACGGTCGCGCCGATCTCCGCGGCGGCGCCCACCGGGTCGCCCGGGGGCAGCCCGGCGAGCCAGGTCGTGCCCGGGAGGGCGGTCTTGCGTTCGATCAGGGCCACGCGGGTGAACGCGGGATGGTCGCGGAGGGCCACGGTCAGCACGCGCCAGTCGAACGCGAGGATGCGGGAGCGGCCGGCCAGTCCCGCCGACGTCAGCACGGCCGCCACAGCGGCCGTGAGGCGCTCTACGGCCTCGACGGGCCAGCCGGGGTCGGTCTTGAGCTCCACGGCCAGTGTGACGGCCGTGGGGGCCAGCAGGGCGCAGGTCTCGGCGAGCGTGGGGATGGCCGCGCCGGGGACGGGGATCTGGGTGAACGCCTCGTGGCGGCGGGAGCCCGCGTCGAGCGTGCGGAGCTGGGCCGCTGTCAGGTCGCGGATGCGCTTGCCGACGTAGGGGAAGGCGGGGTCGCCCGGCCACGCGGGGGCGGTGTCGGTCAGGTTCACCGGGGACAGCGTCTGGTCGTGGTTGAGGACGACCGTGCCGTCGGCGGACATGCCCACGTCCAGCTCGATCGCGTCCACGCCCAGTTCCAGGGCGTGGGCGAAGCCGGGGAGCGTGTTCTCCGGGCGGAGGCCGCGCGCTCCCCGGTGGCCGTGGACTTCGACCACGTCAGACCAGCGACCGCAGAGACAGCGTCTGGTCGCGGCCCGGGCCCACGCCGATCGCGGAGATGCGGCAGCCGGACATCTCCTCAAGAGCGCGGACGTACGCCTGCGCGTTGGCCGGGAGGTCCTCGAACGTCTTGGCGCCCGTGATGTCCTCCTGCCAGCCGTCCAGGTACTCAAGGACGGGCTTGGCGTGGTGGAACTCGGTCTGCGTCATGGGGAACTCGTCCACACGCTGGCCGTCGATCTCGTAGGCGACGCACACCGGGACGCGCTCCAGGCCGGACAGGACGTCCAGCTTCGTGAGGAAGTAGTCCGTGATGCCGTTGACGCGGGTGGCGTAGCGGGCGATGACGGCGTCGAACCAGCCGCAGCGGCGGTCGCGTCCCGTGGTGACGCCGTACTCCCCGCCGGCCTTGCGCAGGTACTCGCCCTGCTCGTCCAGCAGCTCGGTGGGGAACGGTCCAGAGCCGACACGGGTCGTGTACGCCTTGATGATGCCGATCACCCGGGTGATCCTCGTAGGCCCGACGCCGGAGCCCGCGCACGCGCCGCCCGCCGTCGGGCTGGACGACGTCACGAAGGGGTAGGTGCCGTGGTCGATGTCCAGCAGCGTGCCCTGGGCGCCCTCCAGCAGGACGAGCTTGTCGTCCTCCAGGGCCTTGTTCAGGACGGTCGCGGTGTCGGCGACGAACGGCCTGAGCCGCTCGCCGTAGGTCAGGTACTCCTGGACGATCGGCCCCGTGTCGATGCGGCGCCGGTTGTAGACCTTGGTGAGGACCTGGTTCTTCTCGCGCAGCGCCAGGTCGAGCTTCTGCGTGAGGATGTTCGGGTCGAACAGGTCCTGGACGCGGATGCCCATCCGGTTGATCTTGTCGGCGTAGGCGGGGCCGATGCCGCGGCCGGTGGTGCCGATCCGGGCCTTGCCGAGGTACCGCTCGGTGACCTTGTCGAGCGCCCGGTGGTGCGGCATGATCAAATGCGCGTTCGCCGAGATCAGCAGGCGCTCGCAGGAGATGCCGCGGTCCCGCAGGCCGTCGATCTCGCCCAGCAGCACGGCCGGGTCGATCACCACGCCGTTGCCGATCACGGGCACGACGTCCGGCGACAGCACCCCGGACGGCAGCAGGTGGAGCGCGTAGCTCTTGTCGCCGATGACGACGGTGTGGCCCGCGTTGTTGCCGCCCTGGTAGCGGACGACGTAGTCGACGTCCCCGCCGAGGAGGTCCGTGGCCTTGCCCTTGCCCTCGTCTCCCCACTGCGCCCCGACCAGAACGATGGCAGGCATGCCACTTTTCCCTTCCCACGACGAAGGCCCCTGTCGCCGCAAGTAGCGATGGGGCCTCTTGCGATCAAAGCCTACCTTTCCGCGGAAGCTGAGGAAACCGCACCTCACCTCCCGCGGAACGCTCGATCGGCTCGCCGGTCCGTCAGCTCGTCAGGACGTCCGCCGCGGTGGGGCTGCTGTCGCGGAGGAACGTCTTGCAGCGCTCGGCCTCGTGGTCCTCGCCGATGGCGGCGGCGGCCCGGCCGAGGGCGTGCAGGGCGCGCAGGAAGCCGCGGTTGGGCTCGTGCTCCCAGGGGACGGGGCCGTGGCCCTTCCAGCCGGCGCGGCGGAGCTGGTCGAGCCCGCGGTGGTAGCCGGTGCGCGCGAAGGCGTAGGAGTCGATGACGCTGCCGTTGGCGAACGCGCGGTCCGCCAGTTCGGCCCACGCGCCGGTGTAGTCGGGGTGGCGCGCGGCGACCTCGAACGGGTCGATGCCGTTCTCCAGCGCCGTCCGGGCTTCTTTGTTGTCCGGGAGTTCGGTCGGAGGAGGCCCACCGAGCAGGTTCTGGGTCATGCGCCTCATGGTAAGCAGCCCGGACGCCGTCCCCCCACCCCGGGTCGGACCGGCGCCCGTCCCGGCGGCGTCAGGAGGTCTTCACGGGGGCGGGGCAGTCCACCGAGCCGGTGAAGGTGGCGCGGCGGTAGGCGTCGCCCTCGCCCCAGCTCTTCTGGACGAGGTTGCCCTCGAACGAGGACCCCGCGCCCCACCTGATGTCGTCGTCGGTGAACCGGCCGAACTCCTCGCCGTCGTGGAAGAACACCACTTCCTGGCTGCCGACGGTGAACTCCGCCCTGACACCGTCCCCGGCGCTGACGGTGACCTTCTTCGGCGAGCACTCCACCTCGAACATCCCGAAGGCCCCGTTCTCGGTGCCCACCCGGTTGCTCAGGGAACCGATGTTGAGGTGCAGGTTCGCGCGGTTCTTCCGCGGCCCGGCGCCGCCCATCCGCCCGGTGATGGTCTCGTCCACCGCCGCCCGCGGGCCGTCCCCGCCATTGGCCGGATCGCCGTCGGAGTCACCTCCCGAGCTGCAGGCCGCGACCGTGGTCAGCAGGGCGAGTGAGGCCGCGAACAGGGGGAGGCGACGGCGCATCCGACGGAGTTCCTTCCGAGATCGGAAAGTGGTTCGGTCGGCACCCTAGTGCGGTCAGCGCGCGCCCACCGCCGTATTCGCCGTCGCCGCCGCGGCGGTGCCGGTTGCGGCCATCGCCGCGAGCGGCAGCCGGAAGTGCGCGGAGCCTCCCTCGGCGGTGGAGCGGGCGGCGGGCCAGCCGTGGTGGACGAAGCGGATCGCCGGCCGGTTCTCCAGGACGACGTCCGCGTCGAACTCGGTGACGCCGCGCCGCCCGGCGAGCTCGGTGAGGCAGCCGACCAGGACGGACCCGAGGCCGCGGCGCTGCCAGGGGTCGGTGACGAGGACGGCGATGTCGGCGCGCCAGGGCCGCCTCTTGTCGCGGACGTACTCGGCGATGCCGGCGATGTCGTCGCCGTCCAGGGCGACCAGGGCGTCGCGGTCCCAGTGGTCGAGCCCGTCGAGCAGGCCGACGTAGTGGTCGGGGAGCCGGGGCGTGCCCGAGAAGAACCGGGTGTAGAGGCTGGCGGACGACAGCCGCTCCGACATCCGGTGGACGCGGTCGTGGTCGGTGATCCCGTACGGGCGGATCCGGAGATCGTCCAGCGTCGGGTCAATGTGGGCCGCGCTGCGCACATCGAGTTGCTTCATGCAACTTATTGGACCGCAGAAAGTTGCGTGAAGCAACCCTGATTTTCCTCAGGCGGCCGGGCCTGGACGCGGTTCCACGTCGGACGGGCCGAGGGAGGCGCCGCAGACGTCGCACGTGAACCGCGGCGTCAGGCCGCCTTCACAACCGCGGTGCCCGACGATCAGCGGCGGTCCGTCCGGGGCGTAGTGGCGGT
Organism: Actinomadura sp. 7K534; assembly: GCF_004348575.1. Taxonomy (NCBI): domain Bacteria; kingdom Bacillati; phylum Actinomycetota; class Actinomycetes; order Streptosporangiales; family Thermomonosporaceae; genus Actinomadura; species Actinomadura sp. 7K534. The sequence continues at coordinate 5,170 of NZ_SMKB01000060.1, read as the reverse complement.
CGCCCCACATCAGCAGGGTCATCATCGCCGGCCAGAGCTCGACGCCCTTGCGGGTGAGCCGGTACTCGAAGCGCTCCGGGCGCTCCTGGTACGGGACGCGGCGCATGATCCCCTCTTCGCACAGCCGGTTCAGCCGGTCGGTGAGGACGTTGCGCGCCACGCCCAGCGCGTCCTGGAAGTCGTCGAAGCGCCGCACGCCCTCGAAGGCGCTGCGGATGACGAGCAGTGTCCACCGGTCGCCGACGACCTCCAGCGACCGGGCGATCGAGCAGTTCTGCGAGTCGTAGGTGCGGGGCAGTGCCACACCGCCAGCCTACGTGGTTTCGTCAAGCAACCCGGGGGCCCGGGCAGGCCCGGAGCTCGCCGAATCGAGCGCCGCGCCGCCCGGCCCCGCCGGTTTCCTCGCTACTTGAGCTTCTGGCCCGCGGACTGGAGGCTCTCCGCGGCCTGCACGATGCGCGCGGCCATCGACGTCTCGGCGGCCTTGCCCCACGAGCGGGGGTCGTACTGCTTCTTGTTGCCGACCTCGCCGTCGATCTTCAGCACGCCGTCGTAGTTGCGGAACATGTGCTCGGCGACCGGGCGGGTGAACGCGTACTGGGTGTCGGTGTCGATGTTCATCTTGATGACGCCGTACGACACCGCCTCGCGGATCTCCTCCAGCGAGGAGCCCGAGCCGCCGTGGAACACCAGGTCGAACGGCTTCTCCTTGCCGTGCTTGGCGCCGACCGCCTCCTGGATCTCCTTGAGCACCTCGGGACGCAGCTTGACCGAGCCCGGCTTGTAGACGCCGTGCACGTTGCCGAACGTCGCCGCGAGGATGTAGCGGCCCTTCTCGCCCACGCCGACGGCCTCGGCGGTCGCGAGCGCGTCACCCGGCGTCGTGTAGAGCTTCTCGTTGATCTCGTGGGCGACGCCGTCCTCCTCGCCGCCGACGACACCGATCTCCATCTCCATGATGATGCGGGCCTTGGCGCACTCTTCCAGGAGCTCCTCCGCGATCCGCAGGTTCTCGTGCAGCTCGACGGCGGACCCGTCCCACATGTGCGACTGGAACAGCGGCTCCTCGCCGCGCGCCACCCGCTCCTGCGAGATCTTGACCAGCGGACGCATGAAGCCGTCCAGCTTGTCCTTGGGGCAGTGGTCGGTGTGCAGGGCGATGTTCACCGGGTACTTGTCGGCCACGACCCGGGCGTACTCCGCCAGCGCGGTCGCGCCCGTGACCATGTCCTTGACGGTGGAGCCCGAGAGGTACTCGGCGCCCCCGGTGGACACCTGCACGATGCCGTCGCTCTCCGCCTCGGCGAAGCCGCGCAGCGCGGCGTTCAGCGTCTGGCTGGACGTCACGTTGATCGCGGGGAACGCGAAGCCGTCGCGCTTCGCACGGTCGAGCATCTCCGCGTAGACCTCGGGCGTTGCGATGGGCATTGATCAGCGTCCTTTCAATGGGTCGGTGCCGGTGGGCATCCGGCCGGGCGGAAGCACCCGGTCGTGCACGTACCCGGGGTGAGCGCCCGGCCACACGAATTCCGGGTCGGGCATGCCGTCCACCATCAGTATCTCGCCTTCTCCGAGCGTGTGGAAAGGTACGCTCGCCGTGTGGAGCTCATGACCCTTCCCCTCAGTATCACCGAGTGGCTGCACCCGACCGCCTGGCTGCAGCTCTTCGGCACGTTCGCGACGATCGGCGTCATCGCCATCATCTTCGCCGAGACCGGACTGCTGTTCGGCTGCCTGCTACCCGGTGACTCGCTGCTGTTCACGGCGGGAATTCTGACGGCGGTCTCCACCGTCAACGGGCAGGAGTTCCAGCCGCTGTCGCTGACCTGGCTGATGATCGGCGGCCCGATCGCGGCGATCGCCGGCGCCCAGACGGGCCACTGGCTCGGCGAGCGGTACGGCCGCCGGCTCTTCGACCGCCCCGACTCCCGGATCTTCCGGCAGGAGTGGGTCGAGAAGGCCGAGTACTACTTCAACCGGTTCGGCCCCGCCAAGGCGGTGGTGCTGGCCCGGTTCATCCCGATCGTGCGGACGTTCCTCAACCCGCTCGCCGGGATGCTCGGCATGGACCGCAAGAAGTTCTTCATCTGGAACACGGTCGGCGGCATCCTGTGGACGGAGTCGCTGTTCCTGCTCGGTCACTTCCTCGGCGCCAACGTGCCGGAGATCGAGTCCTACATCCTGCCCGGTGTCGTGGTGATCGTGCTGCTCTCGCTCATCCCGATCATCCGCGAGGTGATGAAGGGCGGGCCCAAATCGGACCAGGGTCCGAATAAGAATGGCCCCGAAGAGTCACGTCCGTCGCTCAGCGGTGACAGTTATCGCTAACCTCCCCATGTGGGACGTCATCGGTCGGACCCTAGGGGTCTCGCGCGCATTCTGATCGCGGTCGTGGCCGTGATGGCCGCCTTGGCACTTCTCGTCGTGGGCGCCATGGCTCTGGTCGACGCGATATCCGGCGAGCCCGAGCAGAAGGGCCCGGTCACATCCGGCACGCCGTCCGGCGAGGACGGCGGTGGTGGCGGCGGCGGGGGAGACCCCTCGCCGTCGCGCAACGCCACCGCCTCCGTGCCGCAGTCGGCGGTCCCGCTGGTGATCCGGGTGACCGGCCAGCCCACCACCGTCGTCGTCCGCGTCGCCGACGCGCAGGGCAAGGTGCTCACCAACGGCCAGCTCGGCACCGGCGACATCCTCCAGTACGACGAGGCCCCCCTCCAGGTCGTCGCCTTCAACGGCGGCTCGCTGCAGGTGACCATCTACGGCAAGGAGCAGCCGCGGAAGCCGAACGGGCAGCGCGGCCAGTGGTTCGTCGGAGAGCGGTCCTCTTAGCCGAGGCCGAGGTCGGTGACGTCGTAGGGGTGGCGGTAGGCGAGCCCCTCCTCGGCGATGCGGCCGGCCGCGCCGCGCTCCAGGATCGTCGCGACCGCCACGACCTCCGCGCCCGCCTCCCGCAGCGCCTCCACCGCCGTGAGCACGGAACCGCCGGTGGTCGAGGTGTCCTCGACGGCCAGCACCCGGCGGCCCGCGACGTCCGGGCCCTCGATGCGCCGCTGCAGCCCGTGGGCCTTGCCGGCCTTGCGGACGACGAACGCGTCCAGCGCGCGGCCGCGGGCCGCCGCCGCGTGCAGCATCGCGGCGGCCACCGGGTCGGCGCCGAGCGTGAGCCCTCCGACGGCGGCGTAGTCCAGGTCGGCGGTCTCGTCCAGCATGACCCGCCCCACCAGCGGCGCCGCGGTCCCGTCCAGCGTCACCCGGCGCAGGTCCACGTACCAGGACGCCCGCTTCCCCGAGGACAGCACGAAGTCCCCGTGCACCACGGCCTTGTCCTTGATCATCTGAAGCAGCTCTTCGCGATCGCTCACGCCACGACCCTATTCACCCGCGCCCACCCGCCTGCTTCGCCCCGCGTCCGGCGGCCGCGCCCGCCGTGTACGGTTCCGTGGGGGGTGACATGACGCCGGGAACGCTGGTCCTGCTGCACGCGCCGGGCGCCGACGCGAAATCGTGGGGCGATCTGCCGGAGATGCTCCGCTCGTACGGCCTGGACGTCGTCGCGCCGGACGTCGCCGACACCGGGCCCCGCTACATCGCCCGCGCCTCGCTGATCATCGCGGCGACCGATCCGGTGGCCCCGCTCGTCCTCGTCGCCCACGGCGCCGCCGGCCCGCTGCTGCCCGGCGTCTCGCTGGCCCAGCGCGCCGCGCACCGCTCCGTGGGCGGTTACGTGTTCGTGGACGCCGATCTCCCGCGGCCGCTGCACCTCCACGGCGAGGGATCGCCCCACGATGAGCTTCCGATGCCCCCAGATTGGCCGGAGGCGCCCTGCGGCTACCTCCGGACCCATTCGGACAGGGTCGCCTCCACCAAGCACGAGGAGGCGCTTAGAGAGGCTCGGCTGCGCGGCTGGCCCGTGACCGAGCACGAACCACCGGCTGCCGTGTCCCAGTCCTTGAGCGAACTGGTCACCCTGCTGTAGCCGCCACCCCACCGGGGTGGCGCGGGGTCAGCCGTTCTTGAGCAGGTCGTCCAGGAGGGCGTCGTAGTCGTCCTCGCCTCGGCCCAGATCGATGCGGGCGCGGTAGCGGAGGCGGAGGAGGGCTTCGAGGCTGTCCTCGGCGATGTTGACGTCGTCCGGGCCCGGGATCGGCTCCGCCGCACCGCCGCCCCCACCACTGCCGACACCGGCGCGCTCGCGCAGGGCGAGGACCACGTCGGCGCCGCTCGTCGCCCACTCGTGGGCGCCGGTCGCGTCGCCCTGGGCGTAGAGCACCTCAGCGACCGCGCGGTACACCTCGGGGTCGCGCGGCTTGTCGGCGCGGATCTGGTCGACGAGCGTGCGGGCCTCCTCGGGGCGGCCCAGCTCGAACAGGGCGTCCGCGAGGTAGGCGCGCGGGTCGCCGTAGGTCTCCCCGCCGTCCTCCATCGCCCGGCGGTACAGCTCGGCGGCCTTGGCGTGGTTGCCGGCGTGCTGCCACTGCTCACCCGCGCGCAGCAGGACGTTGGCGCGCGACACCCCGCCGGACACCGACTCGGCCAGCTCGGCGAGCCGGCGTGCCGCCGAGATGTGATCGCCGGTGCGCAGGGTGTCGAACTCCAGGTCGTCGAGATCGTCTTCCGTCACATGCGTCACGCTTCAACGCTACCCGTCGCCGCACGGCCGAAGCGGCCGAATCGGGGATGATCGCGTGATACCGGTGCGTACCCGTCAGTTGACCTGCGCGGATGCCGGTATCAGCGGCGGGAACGTTCTAGGGCGTCCCAGAAGCCGCGGCGCAGCGCGTGCCGCACCTCGTCGTGCAGCAGGAAGTCGATGGGCAGCGAGGACCCCTGCAGGAGCCGCGCCTCCAGGTCGGACGGCATCCGCGGCTTGCGGGCGAGGACGGCCTCCAGCCACAGCGCGGGCGCGTCGCGGGCGACGGACTCGCCGAAGTCCTGGCCCTCCTGGTGCGCGGCCTTGACCGCGTCCGCCAGCGTCGGGGCGTTCTGCTGCGCGGGCACGTGCGAGACCTGCTGCGGGCCGGTGTAGGGGCCGGTCTGGTGGCCGCCCGACGGCATCGTCTGCGGCGGGGGCGGCGGCGACGGCGCCGGGACGGGCGACGAGGAGTACTGCGGGCCCGGGACCTGCGGCTGCGCGGGCGCCGGCGCGGGCGGCGCCGGGGCGGGAGCCGGG